>JAISMQ010000219.1 GCA_031276685.1 Treponema sp.
CGACGCCCCGGAGGTCGTGGTTCCAGGGAAGCCGGATCACCTCCGCGTTCCGGGCCAGAAGGCAGCGGATGATGTTGGCCTTGGCCCCGCAGTCCAGCAAGGCGATCCGCAGCCTGCCGCCCCGGCGGCCGTTCAAGCCCGCGCCGGGTTCAGCGCCCTGTCCGGCACCCGCGCCATGTTCCCCGCCGGAACCCGCGCCGGGCAGGAAGACCTTTATCTCCGGGTTGGAGACCTCCGCCACGGGGTTGGCGATGAGCCCCGACTCCAGCGTGACCTCCCGGCTCCCCTCCACCAGGATCTTCCCCCGCATCACCCCGTGTTCCCGCAGCCGTTCCGTCAGGGACCGGGTGTCGATGCCGCAGATCCCCGGCACGTTGTTCCTGTCCAGCCAGGCCGAAAGGGTGGCCCCCGACGCGAAGTGGCTGGGTTCCTCGCAGGCTTCGCTGACCGCGAAACCCGACACCTGGACCGCCGGGGACTCGAAGTGGAGGGGGATTCCCTGCCCGTCCAGAAAGGGCTCCCCGGTCTTGGGCTGCAGCGGGACCCCGTAGTTCCCGATCAGCGGGTACGTGGAAACCAGGATCTGCCCCTTAAAACTGGGGTCCGTCAGGGCCTGCGGGTAGCCCGCCATGCCCGTGGTAAACACCACCTCCCCCGCCTGGGAACGGGGCCTGCCGAAGGACCAACCGGAGTATTCCGAACCATCCTCCAGCACCAGCTTTGCCTGTCTGCGCTGCTTTGCCATGGCCCCATCCTAGCCCCGGCGCGGAAAAACCGCAAGCCCCCTGAAATTAGGAATCACCCAACCCGGTTTTTGTTATTTTTCGCCCTGTCCGGGCCGGAAAACGGCCGAATTTGGGGGATGGCGCTCTTAAAATTTGGCTGTACAAGGGGGCGTCCGGCCGGCGGCGAATATGCGCGGCCCTACAACAGCCGGGCGCCCAAATAAAGAACCCCGCAGGGCAGCGGGGTATCTTCGGTCGGGGAAAAAGACTATCCGAATTTTTTAAATTGGCCCCAGGTCAATAATAACCGGCCGGAAGCTTGTACTTGTTACCGATGGCCTGGGCATCGCCCCAGGCTTTGGTGGTCCATTGAAGAACCTGCTGCATGCCAAGGCCGTCGGCTTTGGTGACGCAGTCCTGCCAGATGCGGTTAAACTCGGCTTCGCTCGAAGCGTAAATGGCCTGCCAGGAAGCGGTTTTTACCACATCGCCGATAAGGTTGGTCATGTTTTCAATGTCGGTCGGCATGGCGGGCATGGCGCGGATACCGGAGTTTTCCTTGACCGAATAACCGTTGGCGGTCAGCCAGCGATCGTAGTCCACCGATCCGGGGTGATCGGCTTCCCATATCTGCCAGAGCTTGTTTTGGGCGTTATTTCGTGCGATGGTGCTGGGCCAGCTTGTCCAGGCCAGCGGCTGTTTGAAATTTTCGGCGGGGTTGAGGAGTCCGGCGCTAAGGCCCATCTCGCCTAATATGTCAGAAGCAATGGCGAATTTAACGCTGGTGTCCCGGCCCTCCAAAATGTCCCAGCCCTTGGGGGTGATGTACCTTAGTCCGTCGCTTCCGATGTCCCAGATCAAACCCCGGGGGCCGTTCCCCATAATATCGATGCCCTCGTAGGACTGATGCCAGTTGTAAAATTCAAGCGCCTTGTCGCGGACTTTGGTGTTGGCGGGGATACCCCATACGTTCATGGATTCCCCAAGGGGGTAGTCCGCATAGGCGATACCCATGCTGTCGCCCCGGGGTACCGGCGCGAAGCCGATGCCGCTTTCCGCGTTGGTCGGCCCGCCTTCCACCGGGCGGTTGCCGGTAAACCCGTCCGCCCAGAATACCGTGTGGTAGAGGTAGCGGCCGGCTATATCCTTGGTGTTCATGGCATCGAAGCGGTGGGTCAGGGAATCGGGGTCCAGAAGGCCCATCTGATTCGCCTGGAAGCATATCTTAAGAACGCGGTAGTAGGGGCCGTTAACATCGGTAATCGCCAGGGGGGTCTTGGATCCATCCACATAGATAGCCACGGAGTTGCTGGCGTATTCAAGGTCGTAACCCAGGGAACGGACCATATAGGTAAGGGGCGCTATGCCGACTTTATCCCATTCCGACCACAGCGCGAAACCGTAGACTTTCTGCCCCTCGGCGTTTACGGGGTAGGCTTCCTGCATTTTTTTGAGTACGGGAAGCAGATCCTCGAACGCGGGGATAGCCGGGGACCCTATCTGCTTCCAGATGTCGTAGCGCAGCGTGATGTTGTGGTCTACGCGGGTATTGGCGCCTACGCGGATAGGCATGGCGTAAAGGCCCTTCTCCGCGCCGCCGTAGGTTTCTATCATGTAGTTCCGGGCGTTGTCCAGAACGACCTGGTTGAACACGGCGGGGAGTTTGTCCTTGTGGTTGTTAAGGTTCAGCATCCTGCCCGCGCCGATAACGTTGGCGATAACGCTGGGTTCGCGGAACGAGAAAATGTCGGCCATGTCGTTGGCCGCGACCTGGACGTTCAGAAACTGCTCGTGGTTGCCCTCCGGAGATTCCTTAAAGGTCAGGGCGATGCCCATATTGTCCCTAAGGTAATTCCTGAACCATTCGCGGTCTTCTTTCTCCCACGAACTCCGGCCGTTTGCCCACATGACAAATACCGAAACTTCGGTAAGGCCGCCCGCCCGCGCGGAACTTGACCGGCCGCCCGCGAACACTGTGCCGGGAATCAGCGCCAACACCAGCGCGGAAACCAGATACGCCCGGGTAAAGTTAATTTTTTTCATTAACTTCCTCCTTGAAAAAAATATTTTATCCCTTCACAGCGCCAATCATGATGCCCTTTACGAAGTACCGCTGGAAGAACGGATAAACACAGAGTATGGGAAGGGCGGCTACCACCGAAATCGTGTACCGTACCGCCGCGGGGGTCAGTATTTTGGACGTGTCCTGGAACTTGTACAATGCCGGGTTGGCCCGGATTAGCGCGGCCAGGCGTTCCGCCTCGTGAAGGTTGCGGTAGAGAAGGTACTGGAGGGTGTAAAGGCTTTCCTTGGTTACAAGAAAAACGGTGTCGGTGTAGCTGTTCCAGTGGCCCACCGCCGAAAATATGGCGATGGTTGCCAGTATCGGCGTGGAAAGGGGCATTATGATGGAAATATAGCGCCGCAAACTTCCCGCGCCGTCTATTTCCGCAGATTCTTCAAGGGATGCCGGCAGGGATTCGATGTAGGTTTTTACCAGGATCATGTTGAAGCTCTGGGAAAGGGAGGGCAGTATATAGACCAGGTAGTTGTTGTTCAGTTGAAGAACGTTCATGACCATGTACCAGGGAATAAGGCCCGCGCTAAAGTACATTGTTATTATCATGTAGCGGTACCAGAATTTTTTGTGCCAAAAGTAGCTTTTTGTCATGCAGTAACCGAGAAAAGACGCGCTGATTACCGAAAATACGCTGCCTATTACCGTGCGGCTGAGTGAAATAAAAGCGGCGTTGTAAATACCGGGCAGTTGAAGGACGTTCCCGTAGTTGGCAAAATGAATGCCCCTGGGAACCCATACAATGCGGCCCATGGCGACATCGGTATTGTTGCTTATAGTATTGATGATGAGGTAATAAAAGGGCCAGGCGCAGACAAGGGCGAACAGGCCGAATATCGTCATCGTAACAAAGTTGAAAATTCTGTCGCCGGCGGTTTTTCTGAATTGTTTCATGCCCGTTTCTCCTTAAAATATCTTTTCGTCCCGGACGAACTTTGAAAGCCAGTTTGCCAAAAAAAGCAGCATTACGCTGATGACCGACTTGAGTATCCCTACCGCCGTCGTATACGAGATGTTGTTGCTGGAACCGCCTATGCCTTTGTTGTACACAAAAAGATCGAGAACCTCGATATTTTCCTTGTTGATGGCGTTCTGAAACAAAAAGTACTGTTCGAATCCTGAATTGATAAGGCTGGCTATGTTAAGCACCATAAGGGTAAAAAACGTGGGCATAAGGTGGGGTACGGTGATGTACCACATCTTTTGGAAACGCCCCGCGCCGTCGACTATCGCCGCCTCGTACAGGGTTTCGTCGATGGAGGAAAGGGAAGCAATATAGAGGATGGAACTCCAGCCAAGGCCCTTCCAGCACGTGTAAAGCCACATTTTGATCCAGATGTGGCTGTTGCTCGCCAAAAAGTTTATCCCCTGGTCTATGCGGCCCATCCGTTTGAGGAGGTTGTTGACAAAGCCGTCGTCCACCGAGAACATCGCGTAGGCCAGGGCGTACACCAGAACCCAGCTTATAAAATTGGGCAGGGTGGTAATGGTTTGGATGGTCCGCCTGAATACGCTTGAATGTATTTCCCCCAAAAAGATGGCGAAAATAAGGGGCAGTACCGAACCGGCCCAGTTGATAAGGGCGATTCCCAGCGTGTTCCTCATGACGCGGATTATTTCCTGCCGCACTATGGGATTTTCGAAGGGCGCAAGAAAGTGCTTAAAGCCGACAAATTCGCAGCGCAGAAGATCCCAGCCTATGCGGTAATCAAAAAAGCGTAGCTCCACCCAAAGAGGGGGAGGTACGAAAACACAAACGTGGCCAGGAAAAAAGGGGTACACAGAAGGAAAAGCCCCACACCTTCCTTGTGCCGGCGCGAAGAGGAACCCGTATATGCCCGCTGTTTAATCATACTCCAACTCCTCCTGGACTATCGATAGCATGTGGATAAAAAAAATACCGG
>JAISMQ010000256.1 GCA_031276685.1 Treponema sp.
GCGGGGGACGGGGTAAGGGGGTTTTTGCCCGGGGGGCGGCGGCGGCCGGGCCTGGGTATCGCCCGGCGGCGGGTGTGCCGGCTTATCTGGGCGGGGGGGGGGGGGCTGCGGGGGGGGCTGTCCGGGGGCGGGACCCTGCCGGCGAAGGTGGACCATTTCTTCAACGCCGTGGGGATACGCCTGCAGGAGGCCTACGGTTTGACTGAAACCGCCCCCGTGGTATCGGCGCGGCGCTGGCGCAAGGCCCGCCGGGGTACTATCGGGCAGGCGATTCTGCATACGGAGATCCGGATTATCGATGAAAAGGGCCGCGCCCTGCCGCCGGGCCGCAACGGGATCATCTGCGTGCGCGGCGGCCAGGTGATGAAGGGGTACTACCGGAAGCCGGAGGCCACGGCGGCGGTGCTGTCGCCGGACGGCTGGTTCAACACGGGGGATATCGGCATGATGACCCGCGACGGGGAACTGCGGATCACGGGCCGGGCCAAGGATACCATCGTGCTGCGGGGGGGCGAAAACGTGGAGCCCGCGCCCATCGAGGCTAAACTGCGGGAAAGCGAGTACATTTCCCAGTGCGCGGTGGTGGGGCAGGACCAGAAGTACCTGGCGGCCCTTATCGTGCCGGTCCGGGCGGCGGTGATGGCCTTTGCGGAGGAAAACGGCATCCCCATCGTGGACTACGAGCTGCTTTTGCAGCAGCCGGAGGTCAACGAGATTATCGCCAACGAGGTGGCGGATCTGGTGGGGCCCCGGACGGGTTTTAAGCCGTTTGAGAGGGTTTTTAAGTTCAGGCTGCTGCCCAGGGCCTTTGAAACCGGGCGCGAGTTGTCGGGGAAGCAGGAACCGCTGCGCCACCGAATCCAGGCCCTCTACGCGCGGGAGATTCACGATCTGTACCGCTGAGCGCCGCTGCGGATACCGCCCGGTGTATAGGCACCGCAGCGGTTCAGTAGTAGGCGATGCGGTAGTCGGCGACGGGCCTGAAACCGACGGAGCGGTACACCATCTGGGCGCTGTAGTTCCGTTTTTTTACAAAGAGGTTTACCCCCCGGCCGGAATTGACCAGGGCGCTGGCAAGTTCCGCGCAGATCCGGCGGGCTATGCCCATGCCGCGGCAGCTTGGGTGGACAAAAACCCCGCCGATCTGGGTCCGGGTAAAGGAAACGGCGCTGGTGTTTGCCTTGGCGATAATCTGCCCCCCCAGTTCCGCTACCAGGATTTTTTGCTCTTTTAGGATCCGCTTTAAGTTCAGGCGGCAGACGGCGGCGTTGAAGACGGCCCCCCGGGGCAGCACTTCTTCCAGCTCGTAGGCTTTTTGCAGGGGGAGGATATCGTCCAGCTCCCACAGTTCCGGCTCCCGTATGGAGATCTCCGGGGGGCCCGCCCGCAGCGTTTCTACGGAAGGCCCCCGGTTCAGGGCCATAAGGTCGTAGTCTATCTCGTCAATACTCTGTTTCCCCAGCTCCCCCAGGATCCCCTGCAGGGTCAGCACGTCGTTCTGCAGCCCCTGGACCGCGTAGACGCTGGTCTTCTTCAAAAAGCGCAGCAGGACCGGCGGCATGCCAAGCCGGTCCGGATCGCGGCTGATCATAACGGGGAAGAAGGTGCCTTTGTTGTGAAGGATCAGGGCCCCCATGGAACCGTCGGGGCCGGGGAAGCCCCAGGTCTGGCTGGAAAACAGTTCAGGGCGGAGGAACCGGGCGCAGGCGGCTACGCAGAAAAGCTCCCGGCGGCGCAGCAGTTCCTTTGCGGCTTCAAAATGCCGCCGGCCCAGACGTTCCCAGCCCCGGCCCTTCTGGGCGCGGGCCTTAGTCATAGGGCAGTTTTCCGCCCGCGCTGATCCGGCCCGCCAGGACGGAGAAGGCCGCAGTAAAGGATTCGGGGGAGTAGCTGTACACGGCGATGGCCCCGTTTACCCAGGGGACGCTTTCCAGGTACACGGGGTTCAGCACCGAAATAACGATGACGTTTTTGCCAAGGTCCTGGATGCTCCGCAGAAAGCTAAGGCCCCCCGCGTCCGAAAGGCAGAAAATAACCGTATCGGCGTTCCGGGCAAGGCGGGTAAAATTTTGGACCTGCTGGCCGGAAGACCAGCGGAAGGTTTCCGCCTGGGGGTAGGCGGCCTTGCCCACCCGGCAAAAATCATCGTAGGCCCCCGCGATAAGCAGGCGGCCCGCTTCCTCCGCCCTAAGCGGCCCCCCCCGGACAAGCGTTACGCTGCGGACCGCCAGGTCCAGGAAGAAAGCCGCCCCTTCCGGGTTGGAGAGTTCTCCGGCAATTTTCTCCGGATCCGGTACGTAGGGGACCTCTCCCCGGAGCCGTCCGTACTTTGCCTCCAGCACCCGCCGGGCCGCGTCCCGCACCCGTTCCCGGAATCCGTCCTCCTCTTCCATGGCGCGGACCAGGGTGGTCCACACGGAATCGGACAGGTTGGGGGTCCTTGAGATCAGCACGATGTCGTTGCCCGCCAGCAGGGCCTGCCTGGCCGCCTGGGAAATGCTCCCCGCGTGGGCGGTGGCGCCGTTCATCAACAGATCATCGGTGATAATAAGCCCCTGGTAGCCGATTTTTTCCCGCAGGATATCTTTGAGAAAGTAGGACGACAGGGAGGCCGGGACGGACGCCGCCTCCGTTTGGGGGAAGGCCAGGTGCCCGCTCATCACTGCGGGAAGCCCCTCCCTCACCAGAATCCGGTAGGGGACCAGTTCCCGGTCCCACAGAACTTCGAAGGGCGTCTCGATCCGGGGCAGTACCCCGTGGGAGTCCAGGTCCGTGTCCCCGTGGCCGGGGTAGTGCTTTGCCGTGGGGATAATCCCCGCCGCCATCTGGCCCTTCATAAAGGCGGCCCCCAGGATCCCCGCCTGGGTGGGGTCGCTTCCGAAGGCGCGGGGGCCGATAAGCGAGGAAAAACGGTTCGTAAACAGGTCCACCGTGGGGGCGAAGTTCATGTTGATCCCCAGGGCCGCCAGCTCCCTGCCGATGTAGTAGCCCGCCAGGTAGGCGTCCTGGGGGTACCCGGAAGCGCCGATAGCCATGTTCCCCGGAGTTTCGCTGGTGGCGCCCTTTACATGGCGGATCCAGCCCCCCTCCTGATCGGTGGCGACCAGCAGGGGGAGGCCGTACTTCCCCTCAAGGCTGGCGGTTTGCAGTTCGCCCACGGTTCTGGCGAGTTTGTAGGTGTCGTCCGTGTTCCAGCCGAAGATCTTTACCCCGCCGATATGGCGGTCCCGTATCCAGTCCATGATCAGGGGCGAAGGTTCCGCCCCCACCCAGCCCAGCATGAAGGTCTGGGCCAGGGCTTCCTCGTCGCTCATCCGGGCCAGCAGGGCTGCGGCCTGTTCTTCCGGCCCCAGGATCCGGCTGTCCGCCGGCTCGTCCGCCGGTTCGCCCGCCTGTGGCTCCGCGCTATCCGCGCCGCTACGGTCCGGGGCCGCGTAGCTTGCCCCGTTAAAGCCCAGGGGCGAAAGAAGCGCCGTCATGCCGATAAGGATCGGCAGGGCCATGAGCAGCCCCCTGCGGCCCGGAAGCCGCCGCCGGGGGGGGCGCTTAGCCACGCGCCGCCCCGGGCGGCCCGCCGGCGGGGCCCTGGCCCAGAGCGCCGATGTACTCCGCCGCGCAGTGGGCCGCGATGGCCCCTTCGGCGGCGGCGACCACCACCTGGCGGAAGGGGCTGGACCGGACATCCCCGGCGACAAAGAGCCCGGGGACGGAGCTTTCCATCCGCTGATCGGTAACGATGTAGCCCGCCTCGTCTTTTTCAAGACCGGGAACCAGGGATGTCTGGGGGACCGTGCCCACAAAGACGAAGACCGCGTCCGCGCTTTCCTCGTAGGTCCGGCCCGTGCCCCTGCCCGCGTTATCGCTGTGTTCCAGGATCAGGGAACTGACCGTCTGCCCCCCCCGGATCTCGCGGATAAGCGTATTAAGCCGCAGCTCGATATTCGGGTTGCCCCGCACCCGATCCACAAGGCCCGCCTG
Organism: Treponema sp.; assembly: GCA_031276685.1. Lineage (GTDB taxonomy): Bacteria > Spirochaetota > Spirochaetia > Treponematales > Breznakiellaceae > JAISFT01. The sequence continues at coordinate 3,979 of JAISMQ010000256.1, forward strand.
GGCCCGGAAACGGTCCCGGCGGTGTACCAGGATGACGCGGGGGGAAAGGCGGGACAGGTACTGGGCTTCGTCGCAGGCCGCGTCCCCGCCTCCGGCTACCACGATCTTCCTGCCCCGGAAAAACGGGCCGTCGCAGGTGGCGCAGTACGAAACCCCCCGCCCGGTAAACTGGGCCTCCCCCGGAACCCCCAGGGTCCGGCGGGCCGCCCCGGTAGCCAGGATCAGCGCGGGGGCCCGTCTGACGCCGCCGTCTTCCGCAGTTACGGTAAAAAGGCCCCCCTCTTTTTCCAGGGCCGTAACCTGGGCGGTGGTAAAACCGGCGCCAAAGTCCAGCGCCTGCCGGTAGAGATCCTGGGCAAAGTCAAAGCCCGACCTGGCGGAACCGCCCGGCTCCTGGCCCGGCTTCCCGATATTGCCGGGGTAATTTTCCAGCACGTCAATCGTAAGGGCCTGCCCGCCGGGGGCAAGCTGTTCAAAGACAAGGGTCCTCAGGTTCGCCCGGGCCCCGTATTGGGCCGCCGTCAAACCCGCAGGCCCCGCCCCAATAATAATCAGGTCCGCATCACAGGTTTGCATAGGCCAATTCTAGTACAAAAGGGCAGGCGGGGGAAATAGAAAAACACTGATGGTGGGGCTTTTCCCAAAACGCTGCCCACCCGTAATACCTTGCGGATAAGCGAATTTTTTGGCTATGATGCAGGGAATTACGCGGGGGACCAAGATGGGAAAGGCTGGGGCATTTTTAACGGTTAAGCGGCAGGTCGCGGGTTACCGCCCTGTTGAGGAACGGATCAACGATTACAGCGAGGTAGAACTCCAGCTTGCCGACGGGGACCGGATGGCCCAGGCTTCCCGCTGCATGGACTGCGGGGTGCCTTTCTGCCACTGGGCCTGCCCGGTGGGGAACGCCATGCCCGAATGGCAGGACCGGCTCTACCGGGGGGACTGGGTAGGGGCCTGGGTGGCGCTGCAGGATACCACCCCCTTTCCGGAATTTACCGGGCGGGTCTGCCCCGCCCTGTGCGAAGCCTCGTGCGTCCTGGGGGCCAACGACGACCCCGTGACTATCCGGCAGAACGAGCTGGCGGTCATCGAAAAGGCCTTTAGCCTGGGCCTCGTGGCCCCCCAGCCCCCCCGGAAGCGGAACGGTACAAAAGTCGCTGTGGTGGGGGCCGGGCCGGCGGGCCTTTCCGCTGCCTGGTACCTGAACCGGGCGGGTTTTTCCGTCACCGTGTACGAAGGGGATCGCAAGGTGGGCGGCTACCTCCGCTACGGCATCCCGGACTTTAAGCTGGACAAGAGCTTTATAGACCGGCGGGTAAGGATCATGGAGGCGGAGGGGGTCAGCTTTAGGACCCGCGCCCGGATCGGCGACGGCCCCTACGCCTTCGGCACCGGGGGCGGCGACAGCGAGGTAATCGATCCCCGGAGCCTGGAATCATCGTTTGATCTGATCCTGCTGACTATTGGCGCACGGGACGCGCGGGATCTCAAAGCGCCCGGCCGGGAGCTTTCCGGCATCGTCCAGGCCCTGGACTTTCTTTCGCTGCAGAACCGCAGCCTGGGGGGGGAGCGCAGCGCGGGCATAGAGCCCGTCACCGCCTACGGCAAGCGGGTGCTGGTTATCGGCGGCGGCGATACGGGGTCGGACTGTGTAGGCACCGCCAACCGCCAGGGCGCCCGGAAGGTTACCCAGATAGAGCTGCTTCCCATGCCCCCGGAACACCGACCCGATTCCGCGCCCTGGCCCCTCTGGCCCACGGTTCTTAAAACCTCCAGCTCCCACCTGGAAGGGGGGGAGCGGCTCTGGTCCGTCAACACCAAGGAATTCCGCGGCTCTGGCGGCGCGGTGGATTCCGTCCTGGCCTGCCGCGTGGACTGGGCCCAGGAAAACGGGCGCTGGGTTATGAAGGAGGCCGCCGGAAGCGATTTTGAAATAGGCGCGGACCTGGTACTTTTGGCCATGGGCTTTACCCACGTGGTCCAGGGCGGCGCGGTCGCCAGCTTGGGGCTGGAAACCGACGAGCGGGGCAATATCAAAACCCGCGGTACCTTCCACACCAGCAACCCCAAGGTCTGGGCCGCCGGGGACGCCAGGAACGGCGCAAGCCTGGTGGTCCGGGCCATGGCGGAAGGCCGCGCCGCAGCGGAGGCGATTACCAGGACCTTTCGCTAAACCGCCAGGACCAAAAAGTCGCATGGACACAAAACACGAAGGAGCTTCTATGAAACGATCGATAATTACCCTTGGCGTTCTTTGTCTGTTTTTTGCCGGCTGCAGCCTGTTTAACAGCCCTTCGACAGTTGTCAGGAAATTCTACGCGGCGGCGGAAAAAGGCGATTATACTGAAATGGGCAAGTACGCCACCCCCGATACGGTAAGCCTTATGGCCATGTTTGGTACCAAGATACAGGGCAGTTTGACCGCCATGGGGAAAATTACAACGGTGTCAGAAAAAATAGACGGCGATACCGCCGTAGTTACGGTTTCTTTTGAGAACGAGGAAGATACCGAAGTTACCTTGATCAAGACCGAAGGCAAATGGAAGGTACACATATCGATGGACAAATGACAAAAAGAAACACCCCGGCGGCGCCTGCCGGGTATTTTTTTTGTTTTGCCGCCGTTCTGTGCAGTATCAGTATTTTCACGCCGGCCTGTACCCGCTACAAAAAATCTGCAGGAATAGAAACATCCGAAATATCGCCGTACCTGAAAGACGGCGATATTATATGCCGCCTGGGCGACAGGCTCTGGTCCCTGTATTTCCGGGACATATCCCCAACGGACAAACGCTTTTCCCACCTTGGCATTGTACGGATACACGATGGAACCGTATCGGTAATTAACGCCGAAGGGCATACGATTGGGGGGCAGGATTCCGTTAATGAAGTACCGCTGCAGGAATTTATCAAAATTGCGAAGACGCTGGCCGTATACCGGGTAAAATCCGTAAACGGTTCAACAATTTCAACTGCCGCCATGGAGTACAAAGGTTATCCGTTTGACTGGAAATTTGACATGAACGATGAAAAAAGCCTGTACTGCACAGAATTACTGTACGCGGTGCTGCGCCGCACCGCGCCCGAAATAACATTAAAAACAACGTTTATAAGCGAAATTGGCAGATCGATTATCCCTTTGGAAGCCTGTTCAAATTCAGGCGATTTTGACGAAATTCTCTATATCGCACGGTAAAAAGCGCCATTTGGCCCGGTATCACCACTCCCGGGGCTTAAAGCCGTCGGGAACGCTGATCTTTACCGTGTCGCCCGACTGCTCAAGGACAAAAAACCCCTGCTTGATGGCAAAGGCCTTCGCCCCCGCCGAAGCTATGGCCCCCGCTACCGCGCCCAGCAATTTCCGCTTGTCCCGGTGCCAGCCGGCGTAGAGCCGCAGCGTTTCCATCCGCTTTATATGCTCCTTGACATCGGCAACGGTCAGATTCGTCTTTACCTCCAGCGCCAAAGCCGTGTCCCCGTTTTCCAGCAGCAGGTCAACTTCCGCCACATAGCGGCCTTCGGAATCGGAGTAGCGCACGTTGGGGGCCACTTTGCCAAACTCGTAACCCAGCGCATTGAACTTCCCCAGGATGTTGGGGACGATAAGCTGTTCCACCAGATCGCCAATCCGGCTGCCTAAATTACTGATCTTGCGATCGGTTTCTTTGGAGCGCCGATCAAATTCCCGGGACATTTCCTTAAGTTCAAGTTCGGTTTTCTTGATCTGACGGTCAGTCTCCTGGAACATAGCCCAGACCTTCTCAAAGGTCAAACCCATTTGCGGTTCCCGCATTATTTCTTTAGCCATGGTTAAACCCTATGGCAGCAATGAACGGATGTCAAGCGTAAAAAAATAATTTTTTTTTGCGAAAAAATGATTCAAAAACGCATGTCCGCCCCTCTATATAGGTGGAAAATCGACGGCCCCAGGGGCGCCGGTGATCAGCCAAAGACGCCGCAATGCGGCACAGGAGGGGATTATGAATTCGAAGGCAAGCAAGATTATCGCTCTGGTACTGGTACAGTGCCAGTTGGCGGCAATGCTCCCGGCACTAGAGCTGCGGACTGATATACGGCAGGGTATGGCCCGGCTGGAACACTACCTGGACAGGGCCGCAGCGGAACGGAGGACCCAGAACTGGGAACAGCTTGCCCAGTCGGGGCTGGAAGCGGCGATGTACGAATGGGAAAGCGGGGCGGTGTGGCTGCGCGAACAGGACAGCGGGGCCTGGCAGGAAGAACGGGAATGGGCCGAGACAAGCTACCGTAAGGAAATGGAGCTTGCATATATACGCTGGGCGAGCGAGCGCGTCTACAGCGAGCGGGCCGGTTTTGAGGGGACAGGTCTGGAAGCGGCGCTGCGGGAAGTGGCGGAACAGTGGAGCTACGGGGGGCAGACCCTGGACCTGGCGGACGCCGGGGACTTCAGGGCCGCCTGGGGACAGGTAGCAGCGGAAATTATTGACCGCTATCTGAACGGCTGGGAAGAACAACAGGGCGCGGCTTACGCCGAATTGGAAAGCCGCTTCCGGGACAGGGGAATAAGCGGCGGGGAAAAAGAGGGCCTGATCCGCGCAGCGGCGGGGAACCGGAGGATTGAGATCATCCGGGAATACAACCGCATCGCCCTGGCGGAGGGGAACCGGCTTATGGCAGAACTGCTCTACGACCAGGGAAGCATGAAGAAGCTTGCCGCCGGCGAAGCCGCCTCCGTTGTCGCCAGGGAACTGGCCAGGGAAGCGGAAGAAGCCGCAGATGAAAAGTCCCGCGAACTGTTTAAGCAGTTGGACACGATGATCGCCGCAGAAGCGCAGGGTGACGTAGAGATTGGCGCGGAGGACTGGCTTAACAGGTTCCGTACCGTTTTTGAAGAGGCCCTGGCCCGCTGGGAAGAGGCCGAACTGGGATTTTTGGCCGCCCGTTCCGGGTGGGAGCATGACGCAGAGGACGCTTACCTTGCCGGGGAAGAAGCCTGGAACCAGGCGTACCTTGAACTGACCGGGCGGCAGAAAATTTGGGAAGCAGAGATACTGGCAAAACTGGACGATGGTATTGTCGCATGGCAGAGAAACCAATCGCGCCTGGCGGCGGAGATCGAGGACGCCAGGGAAAATTTCCTCGCGGCGGCGGAGGAAAACCGCAAGGTAAAGGAGAAGCTGATGAAATCCCAGGAGGCAATATACGTCCGCAGCCGCCAGATGATGAACCTGGTCAGCCAGGGGATTGAAAGCTGGTTTGGTTTTTGGGACGACAAATACCTTATGGTTTATACCTACATAAAAAACGCAGATATAGATGATCCGGATCAGTCAGCACGTTTAGCCGATCTGGATTATGAAGTATTTAAAAACCTGCTTGCAGAAAACGATATTGACGCCCTTACCGATCCTGTCAAGAAAAACACAGAAAAGCTGCGATCACAAATTGAACTTTGGACGGAAGCCTGCCTGGTACTTCAGGAAAATGAAACACTGGAATCGGTTGATGATCTTGTGGAAAGCGCCGATTTCCTTATCAATGCGGATACGGGTTGGCTTTCCCTGGCCCGGAAGTACCGGGAATTCGCGGAGGACAGCGCCAGGCGGCTCTACGAACTTTCAGGCAGCGCCGCCGGGAACTCCGGGGGTCACGGAGAACTTACAACAGAACTGTTAAAGGCCGAGGCCCTGATGAATTACTGGGACGGGGAACTCGAGGTAGCCAGCGCTCTGCACCAGTACGCCCAGGAGACACGTTCCATCATCGAGGACGCGGCACAAACGCGGGAGGAACTGGAAAAGGCCAAAGCATCCTACGCGCAATCCGCAGCGGATTATCAGGACATTACCGATCTTGTCGATCAAAAAAGCGAAGACATGGACAATGCCCAGGAACGCTTTGAAAAAGCGCAGACAGTTTTGGCGGGATTCAAAAAAGAAGTAGAGGACGCCCAGCGCGAGTACCTTAGCGTGATCTCCGCCATGAAAGAGATGAACCCGGCCCTTGTCTATTCGGAACTGGCGGGACTGGCATCGGTAATTCTGGATTTTTGGGAAGGAAAATTACAGAACGGGGGAAAATCCCCCGAAGATGCCATGCGCGCCTACTACCAGCTTTCCCATGAGTATATGGATATTCTGCATACGCTGGAAATAGATGCCCTTATCAGCGTACTGGAAACTGGTTCCGGCTCCGGACAGGAAAGTATCGCCGGACTCAAGGCAAAGGCGGAGGAAGCGCGGTTCCTTTCCCGGTCCGGCCAGGCGGAAGATCTGCGGGCTGCGGCGGGGCTTTTCCCGGCCGATCTTCTGCTGACAAGCGACTGGGGGGCGGACGCGGAAGGGGAAACCCTGGTCTGGGGCGGCAAAGAGCTTCTTGCTGAACTGGACCTGGCATACCAGGAAACTGTAGATCCGGCGGATCGGGAAGATCTGCTGGTTTTGATGCGCCGGGTTTGGGAAGAAGCGGCATCGTATTACGATGAAGAAGTACTGATGCGGAAAGACAGCATTGAATACCTAAAAACAGGAACGCTGCCGGAATCTGACGGGGAGTGGACGGAACGGGCCAATCTGATTCAGGAACGCTACGGGCAGTACGATGTCTTGCTGCGGAACCGGCAGAACCAGGAAGCCGGAGAACGGGTGGCGCGGCTTATCGCGGCCCTGAAGGGGGGGCTGGACACCGCCGGAGAGAGGAAATCCCTGGGATATGCGGCGGAACTGAGGGACGCGGGGGAGGGTCTTAACGATTCCGGGCAGGAGGCTCTTGAAGCCCTTATTACATCATTTCTGGAGTACGCAGCGGTCCGTGATTATGAAAACGGTTGTGCCGGCCCGGATGACACGGAATTCAGCAAAAAAGAATACAAGGATGCCCTTGCCGCCTACACCGCCTACGAATCATGGAGTTACAGTATCTACAATGCGGCGGGGCTGAGAAAAATAACGGGCAGCGCTGAATTCGGCAGCATGGCGGCGGAGGATCGGGAACGTTTCCTTTTCTATGCCGAAACGGGAGATACCCTGGCCCTTTACGAGCTGGTCGAAGATATAAAAAACACGGCCCTGGAAGAGCTTATGCGTGCAAGCGATGCGCTGGTATATGCCAGTTACTACGTTGGTGAAAAA
>JAISMQ010000296.1 GCA_031276685.1 Treponema sp.
AGCTTTTCCCAAAACTCGGTTAGTTTTGGGAAAAGCTTCCGAAAAAGCGGTCTAAAGCCCGCTTTTTCATACAAATTCAAGGTAGCTTTCCCAAAAACTGAAGTTTTGGGAAAGCCTCAAAGGTAAAACGGACATGACGGGAGGTGGCCGCATCATGGCCGGCGCATAAACCAAAGGGATATTCGCCGCAGGCGGGAAAACACAGGAGGGCAAAACGCCTGGGGCAGGTCCGGCCTATTCCCCCGCGCCTTCCACGCCCCGGGCATCCGGCGATCCGGGATCGGACAGGCGGGCCTCTATTTGTTCCGCAGTATAGCCCTGCCGTACCAGATCAAGAACCATGTTTTGGCCTTCAGTCCGGCCTTCAGTCCAGCCCTCCATCCGGCCTTCTTCCCAACGAACTTCCCCCCATTCCTCCGTGTTCCATTCCGTTAAAAGCATATTGAATACCTCCGTTGAGTGCCGCGTTAAAAATTCACTTAATATACCGTGTTCAATGCAGTATTTTATCGCTTCCTTAAAAGCAAGCTCCTTGCCGGGGGTGGATTTCCGGTATTCCCGTACCTTTTCTACAAAGGCGCTGTAGGCTTTAAGGGTCGCGCAGCGTTCCAGCATCTCCCCGTTCCGCTCGTAGTTGATATTGTAGACCTTTACCACAAGTTCAAGGCAGGGACACCCCTTCCAACGCGCCGTACAGATCCCTCAGCGCGTCGGGATCGCTAAACAAAAGGGAAAAAACGCTATCCTTGTACTGCCGGTTCGCCGCCATACACCGCCTCCCGCCTTTATAATATGCGGTCCGGGACCGGGTATCAATGCGTTGTGGCGCAACGGGATCGGACAAAACCGCGCCTGGCACGGGCCGTTTACTTGAGGGTGACCTCGGTACGGCCAAAGCCCCCCAGTTCGGGGCGGGAAAAGCGGAAATCCGCGACGGTGTTTTCGCCGCGCAGGTAGTCGTGGACGCCTTTTTGGAGCACGCCCTCCCCCGTGCCGTGGATAACGGCGAATTCGCGGAGGCCGGCCATAAGCGCCGCGTCGATCTGGCGGCGCAGGGCTTCCAGGGCTTCGTCCAGGCGCATGCCCCGCAGGGACAGTTCCGGGCGGGCCTCGGCGGCGACAAGGTCAAGGGAGGCCGCGTAGGAACGGGCGGGCCCCGGCGGGACGGGGACCAGTTCCGCAGCGCTCATGCTGAGTTTGAGGGAACCGATCTGCACGATCCAGGCGCCGGGGCGCTTGCGGTCCGGCCGCAGGATGCGCCCCCGGTTTTCGCCCGCCAGAACCTCCGCGCCCGGCGCCAGGTCGGGCGGCGGGTTCCGGGAGGGGGCATCGCTCTGCGGGCGGCCCGCTGCGCCGTCTGGCGAACCGCCCGCACAGCCGGAGGCGGAGGTTTCCGCGATCCCGCGCCGGATCGCGGCAATTTCGGCCTGTTCCTCCTCCAGTTCGGCTTTGAAGGCCCCGGCGGCCTGCTCCAGGCCCGCGAAGAATTCCTTTACCTTGAGGGTCTTTTCCCTGGTTATTTCGGCTTCCCGCAGTTCCCGCACCAGGTTTTCCAGGGTTTTCCGGCTTTCGGAGAGGAAGCCCCCCAACTGCCCCAGGCCCCGCTCCTTTAGTTCCGCCTCCTTCTGCCGCAGCCGCAGATCCCTTAGGTCCGCCTTCCGGCGTTCCTCCCGCAGCCGCAGTTCCTCGGCGCGGACCAGGCCCCGGCCGGAATCCAGCTCGCGGTGCTTGTCCCGCAGCCCCCGGATCAGGGCGGACACGTCGGCCCGCTCATCCGCCAGGTAGGACCGGGCCTTTTCTACGATCTCCGGGGGAAGGCCGTTCCGCCCGGCGATGTCCAGGGCGCGGCTTTCGCCGGGGATCCCCATGAGGATGCGGAAGGTGGGCGACAGGGTGCGGGCGTCAAATTCCATGCTGGCGTTCTCCACCCCCTCCCTGGTGTAACCGTAGTTTTTCAGGATCCCGTGGTGGGTAGTAACGACAAGGCGGGCCCCCTTTTCTATCAGATGGTCCAGAATCGCCATCGCGATGGCGCTCCCCTCCTCGGGGTCCGTACCGGAACCGAGTTCGTCCAGAAGCGCCAGGGAACGGGCGGTCGCGGAGGCGGCGATGGCGGCGATATTCACCATGTGGCCGGAAAAGGTGGACAGGGACTGGCTTAGGGACTGCTCGTCGCCGATGTCCGCGTAAACGCCGTCAAAAACCGGGAGGGAAGTCCCCTCCGCCGCAGGCAGGGCCAGGCCGCTCTGGTTCATCAGGGCAAGGAGGCCCAGGGTTTTTAGGGCCACGGTCTTGCCCCCCGTATTGGGGCCGGTTACGATGACCGTCCGTACTTCGGGGGCCATAACCAGGTCGATGGGCACGGCCGCACCGAGAAGCGGGTGCCGGGCCTCCCGCAAAACAACGGAGGGCCCCGCTGTGGCGAAGGCCCCATTGGTTTCCAGCGAATAGCGGGCCCTGGCCCGCAGGGCCTCCAGTTCCACAATACCCCGGCGCAGGGCGGCAAGATCCTCCCGCCGCACGGCAATGTCCCCGGTCAGATCCCGCAGCGCCCGCCGGATCTCCGCGTCCAGGGCCCGCTGCTCGATAAGGATGCCGTTGTTCCGCTCAACCACCTCTTCGGGCTCCACGAAGATCGTCTGGCCCGTGGCGGAAACTTCGTGGACGATGCCCCGAATCCGGCCCCGGAAATTCGCCTTTACCGCCAGGACCAGCCTGCCGTCCCGCTGGGAAGGCAGGGGGGACTGGAGCATCCGCCTGCCCTCCTCGCTCCCCGTGTAGCGGCCCACCGCCGCTTCCAGCCCCTCCCGCAGATTCGCTATCCGCCGCCGGATAGCCCGGAATTCGGGCAGATCCCGGAGTTTCCCCTCGCGGTCAAGCAGGCGGAACACCCGGTCCGCCAGGGCCGAACAATCCGGAAGGCCGGACAGGGTTCCGCCGGGAAGGCCGCCGGGAATTTTGGAAAGCCAGGATTTTAGGCGTTCGGCCCGCTCCGCGAAGATCCCCAGGGCGTAGGCTTCCTCGATCTCCAGGCAGGCCCCCTCCACGGACAGTTTGGGGAGAATGGGGAGGATGGCGGGAAGCGGCTCCCTCGGCTCCCCCTCGCCCCGGTTCATCAGGCCGAGGATGGCGGACACGCGGGCCTTGAGGCCCTCCGCCTCTTCCGCGCAGACGCGGGGCTGTTCTTCGCGGATTGCCTGGGCGGCTTCCTCGCTTAAGGCGCGGCCCGCCACGCGGTTCTGTATTTCGGCGTACTCCAAAAGCCTGAAGGTTCTTTCGTTCATAGCGTTTCCAGTTCAAAACCCATCCTGTCCGCCCAAAAACGCGGGGAGTCCGCCGGGGGGCCTCCCGCCGGAAGGCGCGGCTCCCGGAGGTAAAAGCGGCGGAAGGCGGCCCCGCCGCCCCGCAGCGCGCCCCCCTCCCCGTCCAGCAGGGATTCTATGCGGCGGGTAATCCCGTCCACCGAATCGTAGATGGCAAGATCCGGTTTGGCGGCCTCCCGGAATTCCCCGAGCAGAAAGAGGAAATGGGTGCAGCCCAGCACCACGGCGTCCGCGCCGGCATTTCTAAAACGTTCCAGGTAGGGCAGAACGGCCTGCCGCCGTTCCCCCTCCCCCGCGGCGGTGTAACGGTACTCCACAAAATCCACCAGTTCCGGGGCGGCGACGGGGACAATCGAACACCCGCCGCCGTAGCGATCCGCCAGTTCCGCGATGCAGGAATCGTCAATAGTCCTGCGGGTCCCCAGCACCCCGATGCGGCGGGTCTTTGAGCCCAGCGCCGCAGGCTTGACGGCGGGGACGGTCCCCACGAAAAGCAGGCGGGGGAATTGCCCCCGCAAAAAGGACAGGGCCGAAACGGTAGCGGTATTGCAGGCCAGCACCAGCATCTTGGGGTCCGCCCTGGCCGCCAGATCCTCCGTCAGCCCCCGCAGAATCTCCCGCAGTTCCTCCCTGCCCCGCTCCCCGTAGGGAAAGTGGGCGCAATCCGCGACGTACACGACCGACTCCCCCGGATTGCGGGACACAAAATTGCGGCAGTAGGGAAGGCCCCCGATGCCCGAATCCAGGAACGCTACGGGGCGCTTATCCATCGGTACTAAAAAGCTTGTCGAAGGCCGATGCGGCCGCCTGCCGGTCCTGTTCCGCCCGCCCCGCCGCGCCGGGGGGGCGGGGGTTCAGGGAAAACCAGTCGCAGAAATTCGCCCGTTCCCGGTCGCGGGGGGGATCGGCGGCGGCCTGGGGCTCCCGACATTCGCCGGAAGCGCCGGGGCTGTAGAAACGGCAGTTCCGGCAGGAACGGATATCCCGGCCGCAGGATCCGCATTGAAGGGAACGGCCCACGGGTTCGGCCGCGCTTATGGGCGCGCCGCAATACCAGCACATACTGCGATTCTACCCGGTATTCGGCGCTGCGGCAACATCGCGCATCGCCTCGCGTTAATTCTTACCCTGGCGGGTATATACGCCCGGCCGCTCATTTACTTATTCCCCCGTTTGGACTATAACGGAACCATGTTTGTCGTCACCCCCTGCGCCGCGGGCTGCGGCCGCCCGGCCGTCAGCGGTTCCAACACCTGCGCTATCCACGCGGCGGACGCGCGGGGGGAGGCGGAGCGAATCGGGGACTACATCACGGGGCACGATGTAATCAAAGATCTTTCGGCCTGCGGCCTGCGCTTCGAGGGCATGGATTTTTCCCGCCGCGCCTTTTTCGGCTGTAATTTTTCCGGCGCATCTTTTTCGATGTGCCTGTTCACAAAATGCCGGATGCGTATCCTGTTCTTCGATTTTTGTACTTTCAAAAACTGCGATTTTTCCGGTTCGGACCTTGAGTTCCTGTCCTTCGCGGGATCCAGCATCAGCGACTGTACGTTTGAAGGCTCCAACCTGATCCACATCAACTACAGCGGATCGGTGATCACGGAAACTACTTTTGACAATTCGGATCTCTACAACAGCCGCTTTATCAAAGCCGACATCGCCCATTCGGATTTTGAAAACTGCAACCTAAAACGGAACTACTTTATCAAAACCAGGCAGGAGGCGGTGTCCTTTAAGGCGTCCAATGCCGCGGACATGATCTTCGAGATTGAGGAATAGGGTGAAACTTTTTTTTCACTACTGCGTATACGGATTCGGCAACTGTTACATCCTGGGGACCGAGCCGCCCGAAGAAGCGGCGGCGCTTATCGTCGATCCCGCCGTGGTGGACGAGGCGATCCTCGGCTTTATCGAAAACGGCAACTACAAGCTGCGGGGGGTCCTGGTGACCCACGTCCATATCAAGCACGTGCGGGGGCTGCGGACCCTAAAACGGATCTACGAAACGGAGATCTTCGCGATCAACCCCTATATCCGCGAACACAAGACCACGATGGTGCGGGACGGCGAGACCTTCAACGCGGGCCCCTTCCGGATCGAGGTGTTTTCCACCCCCGGCCATTCGTCGGATTCCGCGGTGTTCCGCATCGGCCATCTGCTCTTTACCGGGGATTCGCTCAGCGCGGGCCTTGTGGGGCGGACCGCCAACATCTACGGGGCGGCGGTACAGATGATGGCCCTGCGCAGCAAGATCCTGTCCCTGCCGGGGGACTTTACGGTACTCCCCGCCCACGGCCCCCCCTCCACGCTGGAAGCCGAACGCCGCTACAACGTGGGCATCCACGCCTACGACGAGAACCGCAGCCGCGGCCCCAAGTTCAAGCTGGATCTCTAGGAGCCTGTTTTACTGCCGGCCTCTCAAGATTAGTCCGCGATCCTGACCGTTGTCTGGTGGACCCGGCCCGCCGCCAGGCCCCAGCGGCCGCGGACGTAGGCGTCAAAGGCCGCCGCTTCCGCCAGAAAGGCTTCCGCAAGGGCCGGCCAGGTGCCTTCGGCCTCGTCCTTTTCCGGCAGCACGGCCCTGCGCCAGGGGGACGCGTCGATCCGCGACGCCAGAGTCTGCCCAAAGTAGAGGGCGGCGCGGGAAACGGGCTGCTGCAAAACGTGGGCCATGAATTCGTTTACCACGAGGTATTCGTCGGCCGTGTCGTAGTGCTGGTAGTCAAAATAGGACAGGATAAAACGCCGGGCCACGGGGGAAAGCCCTTCCCAGCGGCGGCGGCTGAATTCCCGGAACTCGTCATCGATAAAAAATATGCCGTGGAAGCCTTCATGGGCCATAAAGAGGCTGCGGAGGCCGGCCCCGGACTCCCGGGAAACCGAGATGATCCCCCCCTCCCCCGGCACAAGCGCGCCTTCTTCCTCCTGAATGATCCCCGAATCAAGCAGCAGGGCCTCCAGTTCCCGTTCCTCGGCGAGCAGCGGGAAGTCCGCCAGCCGGGCGGCCTGGAAAAAACGGGCGAGATCCTGGGCGCGGTAATCGTGGGCATTCCAGCCGTGCTGATCGGCAATCTCCCGGTCCTCCGCAAGGCGGCCCCGGTAGCCCGCCTTTTCCACAAAAAAGGCAAGGCGCTTAAACAGGCGGTCCTG
>JAISMQ010000044.1 GCA_031276685.1 Treponema sp.
ACAACAAACTGGACAAGGATGATCTGGTTTGGCAGATCGAGCAGCTTAAAAAACTGGGTTACGGCGGTTTTCACATGCACGTCCGTACCGGCATGGCTACCGAGTATTTAAGCGACGAGTACATGGACTGTATCAAAGCCTGTGTGGAAAAGGCCCGGCAGGAACGGATGCTGGCCTGGCTCTACGACGAGGACCGCTGGCCTTCCGGGGCCGCCGGGGGGCTTGTGACCCGGAACGAGCAGTACCGTATCCGGCACCTGCTGCTGACCCGCCGTCCCTACGGCGGCAATGAGGTAAAGCCGGAGCATAGTTCCCGCGCCACGTCGGGGAGGACCGAAACCGGCAAGCTTGTCGCCTGTTTTGTCGTTGTCCTGGACCGCCGGGGGGACCTGGAAAGCTACCGCGCCATTGGAGAGGGGGATGCGGCCGGGGGGATAAAGCTCTACGCCTACGCGGAAACGCCCCTGCCTTCCCCCTGGTTCAACAACCAGACCTACGCGAACACCCTGGACCCCGCGACGATCCGGGAATTTATCCGCGTTACCTATGAACGCTACGGCAAGGATTTTTCCGCCGACTTTGGCGGCCTGATCCCCGCCATCTTTACCGACGAGCCCCAGTTTTCCCAAAAAGGCACCCTGAACTACGCCCTGGAAGAAAAGGACGTTACCCTGCCCTGGACCACGGACATTGAGGAAAGCTACCGGGCGGCTTACGGCGGGGAAAGCCTGGTCGCGGGGCTGCCGGAACTGCTCTGGAACCTGGCCGGGGGCCGGGTATCCGTCATCCGCTACCACTACCACGACCACATTGCCGAGCGTTTTACCTCGGCCTTTGCGGACCAGTGCGGGGCCTGGTGCGGATCCCACGGCCTTATGTTTACCGGACACATGATGGAGGAGCCCACGCTGGAAAGCCAGACCCATGCCCTGGGGGAAGCCATGCGCTCCTACCGTTCCTTCCAGCTTCCCGGCATCGACATGCTCTGCGACTCCCGTGAATTTACCACCGCCAAGCAGGCCCAGTCCGCGGCCCGGCAGAAGGGCAGCCCCGGCGTCCTTTCCGAGCTGTACGGCGTGACCAACTGGGATTTTGACTTCCGGGGCCACAAGCTGCAGGGGGACTGGCAGGCGGCCCTGGGCGTTACGGTCCGGGTGCCCCACCTTTCCTGGGTGTCCATGAACGGGGAGGCCAAGCGGGACTACCCGGCCACCTTTAACTACCAGTCCCCCTGGTACGAGGAATACCCCTATGTGGAGAATCACTTTGCCCGCCTTGCCTCAGTACTGACCAGGGGCCGGGCCTCCTGCCGCGTGGGGGTACTTCACCCCATCGAAAGCTACTGGCTCCACTGGGGCCCCCGGGAGAATACCCAGGCCGTCCGGGAGGAGATGGACCTGAATTTCAAGCGCCTCTGCGACTGGCTGCTCCGGGGCCTTGTAGACTTTGACTATATCTGCGAGTCAACGCTGCCCCGGTACTGTGATCCGGGCGACATCAAGGCCGCCGGATCGGGGAAGCCGCTGTTCCCGGTGGGGCAGATGGGCTACGAGGCGATCATCGTACCCGCCCTGGAAACCATACGCGCCAGTACGCTGGAACGGCTGGAAGCCTTCCGCCGGGCCGGCGGCCGCATCATCTTCCTGGGCGGGGCGCCCGCCTATGTTGACGCGCTTCCCGGCGACAGGGGCCGGAAGCTGTGGGAAGGCTGCGAGCGCGTCGCGTTTGAACGGCTGCCGATCCTAAACGCCCTTGAGGATCTGCGGGACCTTGAGATCCGGGACGAAACCGGGGCCAAGGCCGACGGGTTCCTCTACCAGATCCGGGACGAGGGGGCCGGCGGGCCCCGCTGGCTGTTTATCGCCCAGGCGGACAAGCCCGCGAACCCCGATCTGCCCAGGGTAAAGCGGCTCCGTGTCGCCATACGGGGCGAATGGGCTGTCAGCCTGTGCGATACGCTGGACGGGAATATTTCCCCCCTGCCGGCGCGCCGGGAAAATGGCTGGACGCTGCTGTTCCCCGCGTTCTACGAGCATGACAGCCTGCTGGTCCGGCTGGATCCCGCGCAGGGCGCGGCAGGGGTGGTAGACGCAAAGAGCGCGGCTGACGAAAGCGCGATAGGCGCGGCTTCCCCGGCGCTTCGGGCCGCCGAACCCGCCGCGGGGCAGGTCCAGCGCTTTACCGGGCCCGTACCCGTGACCCTTCAGGAGCCCAACGTACTCCTTCTGGATTTGGCGGAATTCGCCCTGGACAGCGGGGCCTTCCGGCCCCGGGAAGAAGTTCTGCGGCTTGACAACCTGCTCCGGGCCGAACTGGGCTGGCCCAGCCGGGGGGACGCCTGGGCCCAGCCCTGGGTAGAGAAAGACAACTCCACCCCCCATACGCTGCGCCTGCGCTACGCTTTTGACAGCGAGCTGGAAATTGCGGGGGCCGAACTGGCCCTGGAAAACGCCGCCACGAGCCGGGTAACGCTGAACGGGGAGGCGGCGTCCCTGACGCAGCTCTGGTATGTGGATAAGTGTATCGGAAGGTTCAAGCTTCCGGCGATCAAGCGGGGCGCCAACGTGCTGGAAGTGTCGCTGCCCTACGGCCGCGCCGTCAACGTGGAGGCGATGTACCTGCTGGGGGACTTTGGCGTCCGGGTTGTGGGATCCCTGTGTACCCTTACCCCCCCGGTGCGGAGCCTGGCCTTTGGGGATATAACCCGGCAGGGGCTTCCGTTCTACGGCGGGAACCTCGTGTACCACCTGGAGGCGGAGTGCCGCGCCCAGGGACTGCTGGTGGGCGCCAGCTATTACCGGGGGCACCTGCTGCGGGTGCGGGTGGACGGCGCTGACCGGGGGGTTATCGCCTATTCGCCATACGAATTGAAGGTCCCCGGCCTTTCCCCGGGCAAACACAAGGTGGACATTGTCTACTTTGGCTGCCGGATCAACACCTTTGGACAGCTTCACTCCAACATACGGGGCGGCTACTGGTGGGGGCCGGGCTCCTGGCGGACAGAAGGCCCCGCCTGGACCTACGAGTACAGGTTCTGGCCCCAGGGTGTACTCAAGTCCCCGGAGATAAGCGCGCAATAAATTAGCAATGCTGCGTTTTTTTAGATAATGGACTTGTGAGACAGCCAACCGGGTTGTCTCACAAGTCCATTAATTCAAAGTTATGCGACCTACCGCAAAAATTGGTTAAAAATAACCGAAAAGTCATTGGTAAATACATATAATGTATATATTATAAACAGGGATTGTACAAAATATATGGAAAAAATATCATCCTATCGCCTCAAAATCCAATTACTCAGGAAAACCAAATACGGAATTATGGAGGAATATATGGCCTTAGAGATGTTATGCTAATCAGGCGTTTGTTTTTTATACAATTCATATTATTATTTCCTTTCTCA
>JAISMQ010000099.1 GCA_031276685.1 Treponema sp.
GGCGCCGCACACGTACTTCGTCATAAACACTCCTCAGGCGAACCGCTCGCCCGGCCCCGTTTCAAACGCCGGCCGGCCCCGAAACGGCAGCCCCTTCTACCGTAGCGCATACGGGGCCGCATTTCAACTCAGACCGCCCGCAGGGCCGGCGCATATACCCTGGTAATGCCGCAGCAGACGGTAAAACACTGGGGAGCAAAACGCCTAAGCCGGCCACGCATGCTTTGCGCCAGTAGGTCACTCCTCATTTCCTGCGGTTCAGAAGGGCGCAAAGCTTCGGTCAAGTGGCCGCCACAGGCGTTTTGCTCCCCAGTCCATAGTGCCTGCCGCAATCCCCAATATGCGCAGGCCCTGCGCTGGATAAAGGCGGGCATAGGTGAAAGGTGAAACATCGTTACGAAAGTGTAAAAAGGCCTTAATTTTATTATGCGCTGACTTTGCGGGGGGCCAAAACTATTGACATGCGGGGTACCGGCCCATAGACTTTTTCCGCGCAAGGGGGCAACGATGAAACCCAGGGAACGGCTCAGCGCCATTTTGAACGGAAGGATGCCCGACGACCGGCTGCCCATGATCGAATGGGCGGCATGGTGGGACAAGACCATGGACCGCTGGAAACAGGAGGGGATGCCCGCCGGGCTTTCATGGGTCCAGAGTCTGCAGTACTTCGGCCTGGACGAGCTGCACAGCATTAGCGCGGTGCCGGATGTCCCCCCGGCCCCGAGCCACGGCGCGGCGGTCATCGACGGGGAGGCCGGATACGAGGCCCTGCGGGAACGGCTCTACGCGCCCGCCGCCATTGAACGGCTGCTGAAAAGCGCCGCGCAGTTGAAAGAACGGCACGACGCGGGGGAACTAAGCATCCGCGTGTGGCTGGACGGTTTTTTCTGGTACCCCCGCCGGCTTTTCGGCATAGAACCCCACCTGTATGCGTTTTACGATCAGCCGGAGCTTATGCACCGCATCAATCGGGAGCTGCTTGCCTTTAACCTTGCGGCGGTAGAAGAACTGTTTTCCGTCCTCAAGCCCGATTTTATCGGCATGGCCGAGGACATGTCCTACAACTACGGCCCCATGCTTTCCCGCCAGCTTTTTACGGAATTCCTCCTGCCCTATTACCGGAAACTTACCGGGTACTGCAAAAGCCGGCAGGTCCCCGTGCTTACGGACAGCGACGGGGACATCACCGTCATGGTCCCCTGGCTCCTTGAGGCGGGAATCGACGGGGTCTACCCCCTGGAACGGCAGGCGGGGGTCGACATGGCGCTTATACGCCGCGATTACCCGGAATTTATTATGATGGGCGGTTACGACAAAATGGTGATGAGCCGGGGCGAGGCGGCGATGCGGGCGGAGTTCGACCGTATTCTGCCGGTTATGCGCTCCGGGCGCTACATCCCCTCGGTGGATCACCAGACCCCGCCGGGGGTTTCGCTTGACAATTACCGGATCTACATAGGGCTTTTCCGGGAATACTGCGAAAAGGCGGTAAAAAACGGGTAGTACCTTGCTTTATCTCTCCTTCGTGTCCCTTCGCGCGCCTTGGCGGTAAAATTCGTAAACGCGCCTTTTAGCCCAATGAAGGCGCCAGTTCAATTTCCACCGGGCAATGGTCGGATCCTTCCACCTCGGGCCGGATCCGGGCGGCCGTTACGCGGCCAAGGAAGGCCCGGTCAACGCAGTGGTAATCCAGACGCCATCCCACGTTCCGCAGCCGGGCCGCGGCCCGGTAGGACCACCAACTGTAGTGCCCGGCCTCGCCGGGGTGGAAATGGCGGAAGCTGTCCACATTGCCGGCGGCGGTAAACGAATCCATCCAGGCCCGTTCCTCCGGCAGGTAGCCGGCGTTCCCCTCGTTTTCCTTGGGGCGGGCCAGGTCTATGGGGGTGTGGGCGATGTTGTAGTCCCCGCAAAGGACAAAATGGCGCCCCTCCCGTACCAGGCCGCCGCACAGGTCCGTCATGGCGCCGCAAAAGTCCAGCTTGTAGGGGAGCCGGGCCCCCCCGTCCTGGGAATTGGGAAAATACGCGCAGATCAGCGTAAAACCGGCGAATTCCGCCACAAGAACCCGCCCTTCGCCATCGAACCTGTCCAGGCCGAGGGGTTTTACGCTTTTTGGCTTGATACGGCTAAAAATCGCCACGCCGGAATACCCGGCCTTGGCGGCGCTTGCCCAGTAGGCGCAGTACGCTTCCCCCGTCCCGGACCGGGGTTCCCGCAGATCAGCCGAAAGCTGGTCCGGCCGGGCCTTGGTCTCCTGCAGGCATAAAATATCCGGGGCTTCCGCCTGAAACCAGGGGACAAAGCCCCGCTTTTCCACAGCCCGTATTCCGTTGACATTCCAGGATAGGATACGCATCATGGTACTATATGCACCCATCCGGCAAAAAACAAGAAGGGGCCCGCTAGTCATGGCGGCGGTCAAGGAAAACAGCGCCAGGCCGGCGGGCAGGACTGAAAACAAGCCGCGGGAACCCGAAGACTACCGGGTAATCCTGCTGAACGATAACTACACCACCATGGATTTCGTCATCGAGATCCTCATATTCATCTTCCGGAAAAGCGAAGGGGAAGCCCGCCGCATTATGCTGGACGTACACCGCAAAGGCCGGGGGATCGTGGGCCTTTACCCCTGGGACATCGCCTGCACCAAGGCGGAACAGGTCCACGCCGCTGCGGCGGAAAATGAATTTCCCCTGCGTTGTATTGTGGAACGGGCCTAAGGGGTATAAGATCGTATTTGGGAGCAATCATGAAAATCTCCGGTCACGTGCAGGCGATCATCAACGCCGCTTACAACGAGGCGAAGGTACGGAACCACGAGTACCTGACCCCTGAGCATATCCTTTACGCAGCCCTTGCCTTTGAGGAGGTACAGGGGGTTTTAGCCGCCTGCGGCGCGGATCTGGACCAGATCCGTACCGGAATGGAGGGCTACTTTGACGAAAAAGTCCCGATCCTTGGCAATATCGAGCCTACCCAGACCGTAAGTTTCCAGAGCGTTATCGAGCGGGCGGTAATACAGAGCCAGTCTTCCCAAAAAACCGTACTTGACGTGGCGGATATCCTGGTTTCCCTGTTTGACGAAGAGCGGAATTACTGTTCCTACTACCTGAAAAAGGCGGGCGTCAAGCGTTTCGAGCTGCTCAACGTCCTTTCCCACGGTTTTGACGGCGACGCCTTCCAGACATTCGACTTTAGCAAGGACCGGCGCGGGGACGAAGGGGTCAGGGTCGGCGGGGAGGAAGAACCGGGGGAAAGCGCGCAAAAGATCCGGAGCGGCAGGCGGAGCGCCCTGGACCGTTATGCCACGGAGCTTACCGCCCTGGCCTGGGACAACAAGCTGGAACCGGTTATCGGCCGGGATGCGGAGATGGACCGGACCATCCAGGTCCTCTGCCGCCGCTTAAAGAACAACCCCGTCCACGTGGGGGATTCGGGGGTGGGG
>JAISMQ010000101.1 GCA_031276685.1 Treponema sp.
CAACAACTGGAACCCTGTCCAATATCTCACCAAAGTATTTCAGAGAGCGGCCAAGATGAGCCCCGGCGACGACTGGAATCCGCTCTTGCCCTGGAACCTCCCCAAATAAGTTTTGCCGCTGATCGACCGTCAAGCCGGGGATTTTTCGGGGAGTGGGGGAATTTGACGGTTACGTATATACCATTGGAAATATACGGATAATGGCAGGTTGATTGACGCAGTAAGGGGGTTTTTATGGCGGTGAATGTCGGTATCCTTGGATTTGCCCACGGGCATGTTAATTCGTACCTTGACAAGTGGAAGGCGCAGCCGGAAATGGGGGTTGCCGCTGTTGCGGGCTGGGATCACAATGCGCAAAGGCTTAAAGACGCCGCCGCGAAATTCGGCTTAAAGCCCTACGAAACGGCGGAGGCGCTTCTGGCGGATCGCGCTGTGCAGGCGGTGGTGATTCCGGTTGAAACCTCCATGCATGCGGACATGGTGGAACTGGCCGCCGCTGCGGGCAAGGCTATTGTCGTGCAAAAGCCGCTGGCGCTGACCATGGCCCAGGGCAGGCGGATTGTCGCGGCGGTCAACAAGTACCGTGTCCCCTTTACCATGGCCTGGCAGATGCGCGTTGACGAGCAGAACAACATCATGAAGGACATGATAAAAACCGAGGCTTTGGGAAAGGTGCTTACCGTGCGGCGCAGGCACGGCCTTTCGACCCATCTGGGCGACTGGTTTGTCAACGCATGGCATAATGTGCCGGAGTATAACCGGGACATCTGGGCGGACGATTCGGCGCACCCTATCGACTGGATCAACGACCTGTTCGGCGCGCCGGAAAGCGTAACGGCGGAGCTTGTTACCCTGGCGACTGACAAGATCCCGAACAACAACGGGATCGCGATTTTCCGTTATCCCGGCGGGCCCCTTGTGGAGGTCTGCTGTTCTTTTACCTGCGTTGCCGCCGTGTGCGACACGGAGATTATCTGCGAGCGCGGCGTGATTATCCACAATTTCGGCGATGCGCCAAGCTGCAACAACAAACCGAAAGACGAAAGCGGCCTTAAGTGGTTTTCTGAACCTGAAAAAAAGTGGATATACAGCGCCACGCCGTCGCCGGGCAGCCACGGGGAGCGTATCGCCGCCCTTGCCGCGCCGTTGGCCGATTTCCTGAACGGGAAACGGGGGCCCGTCTGTACGGCCGAAGAGGCGCTGCTTTCGCTGCGTATGGTGCTTGCGACGTATGTTTCAAACTCCGAAGGCCGCCGCGTGAAGCTGGACGACCCGGCCATCGATCTGCTGTAGCATTGGTATGAAAGGCCCGGCGGCGGTCTGCTAACCTGCTTATTACAGCCGGGACAGCAAAAACGGGAGGGCCATAAGGGCCGCCGTTATGAGCAATCCTGCGGCAAGCCATAAGCGCCCGGCGACGGGTTCTGCCGCCGGGGCATTGCGTTCCGCAGGGGGGGGCCTTTCCATCCCCATGAGCAGGGTATCCACATCATCGATAACATGCCCCGGCCTGACGCGCGCCCTGCCTTCGCGCAGGGCCGCAAAAACCGAAAGGGATTCCCCTAACAAGCGCCCGAAAACGGCAACGGGTCTGAACGGGGCGGGGCGGGGCGGGGTTCTGCCGGGCTTTCTGCGGGACGCGAAAACGCCGGAAGGCGGCCTGCCGCTGATAACGGCAGCCGAAAGCATGACGAGCCCTTCCAGCGTGACCGCCTTCCGCAGGCCGTCCGCCAGGCTTCCGGCGGTGATGTGCAGGGGGCCGATTTCCGCCAGCACTCTGCCGTAGGGGACCAGGAGGTTTACCAGCACTATGCCCGCGATCACCGAAAGGGTCATAAGGGGCCTGTTTTTTCTACCCGAAAGCCAGGCGCAGAACCAAAAAAACAGGAACTGCAGGGCCCGCCCAAGCGTAGAAGGGGTGAACAGAAACAGCAACAGGGCGGCTACCCCGGCGATTGCCAGTTAGGCTCGGTCAAACAGCCTGTCACAACGGGCGCGCCGCGCCTGGCGTCCCGTTTGTACACGCGCCCGATGCCCCGTTTGTACGGGCGCCGGCCTGCCGGCCCGCGCCCCCCCGGCGTAAACGGCCCCTGCGGGAACCTGAGCCCTGCCGTCCGGGGCCTCCTGCGCCCCGGCGGTGCCAGGCACCAGGGCCGCCCGGTACCAGCGGGAACGGCGGCAGAACTGTTCGGCAAAAAGCCCCAGGGCGCAGCCGGTAAGCAGGGAAAGGGCAAGAAACGGGGGGATAAGGTAGCGGACCCCTTCGCCAAAGACCAGGAAGCGGGCCAGGAGAAGCTGGACCCCGCTGGAACAGACGGCCCCCGCCACGCCGATACCCGCCAGACTCAGCCGCGCCCAGCCCGCAGATGCCCTGCGGCGGGCCCCGGCGCGGCCGGGCCCCGCGCTTACGCGCCGCAGGCCGTACATCACCAGGGCCGAGGCGGCGCTTCCCGCAAGGGAAAAGACGAACACGTAAGAAAAAACGGTCCCGCCGACACTCCCCGCCCCGGCAATTTTAATGAGCGCCAGCAGGCCGAAGTAGCGGGGGGAAAGCAGATCCAGGGCCAGCATAAGGGGGAGGTTCGCAAGCCCGATCCGTATGAAGGGCAGGGGCCTGGGGATAAGGTATTCGAGGGTTGAAAGAAAAAGGCAAAAAGCGCCCAGCAGAACTACGGTAGTATCCGGGCCGGTTTTACCAGGATGCGGCGTCAAGCTCCGGCCCCCCGCCTGGGCTTCCCCCGCCCTGAACGGAGACCATTACCCGGTTGGGAAGACAGGCAAGCTGCTGCCCGTGCCTACGGATGGCTCCGGCGGCGACACAGTTCTGCCCCGCGCAGGGGGAAGAGATAATCCGCGCCTGGCTTCCCCGCAGTTCCACCAGGGTATCGCCCAGGGGGCCGCCCACGGCAACGGTCTCCGTGGCATCCAGCGGGAATTCCCAGCGGCGGCCGCCGGATTCAACAACGACCAGGGGAAGGCCGGCGCCGGGGGCATAGACCGCAGCCGCCGAAACCAAAACGGCCCCCAGCGCCAGGACGATGACACCGATGTCCAAAACCGTAAGGCCCATACTCCCCTTATACGCCGGCCGCCTAATCCGCACGGTTAGCGCCGTCAGCGCCCGGGCGAAGCCGTAGCCGCCAAAAACCGAAATAAGCCGGTCCAGAATGTTCACCGGGATACGGCACAGCACCTCCACCAGCAGCAGGGGCAGCCCCTTCCGGGCCAGCATCTTCCGGAAAATAAAAATATCCGCATCGTAGGTGTTCCGGGGGGTAAAAAACGTTTCGATAAGCGTACTGATAATGCCCCCCAAAAGGCTTATGCCCACACACATCGCCAGGGACAGGACAAAAAGAATCGCGATACGATCAAAAATCCCGCTGTCCTCACGGGGCGACAAGCGCCCGAACCGCAGGGTTCCGGCAAAGGCCGCGCCGGGGCGGCGCCCTAAACCGGCGGAACATTCAGCCGGGAAGAGCCGCATAAAAAGCGCCGTTATCAGGGCCACGGCAATGCTGCAAAAAATATAGAGGTAGTTGGGCAGATCCGTTGACAGCAGGGGATTGATAACCAGATGGCTTATGAGCGCCGTGGCAATGCCGCAGGGAAGCCCTCCGAAAAAAGTAAACGCCACCGTGAACATGGTGTCCATAAAGAGGGGCAGCCGCAGCGCGTCCTGAAAGAGGAACATTGCCCCCAGGTTGAGCAGGGCCCCCGTCAGCGCCCAAACGGCAAAGCCCGCGATCTTTTTCATTTTTTTTATTGTATGGTAGACTCCCCCTATGCCGCAAGATTTGCTGTCCGAACTGGACGCCTATTTCCGGCTGTCCTGGGCCTTTGCCGGCCTTATCGCCGCTTCGGCGGTACTGCTGATGCTGCTCTACATGAGGAAGCGCCGGGCGGAGAGGCGGGGGGAACAGCAGGCCGAGGT
>JAISMQ010000127.1 GCA_031276685.1 Treponema sp.
GCAGGAAAGCTTCTACGCGGGGCTGGAGAGCTTTGGCTTCGGCTCCCGTACCCTGAGCGGCGTCCCCGGCGAGACCGCAGGCTCCCTGAGCCCCGTGGAGCGCTGGTCCGGCCGTTCCAAGCCGACTATCGCCATGGGGCAGGAACTATCGGTTTCCACGTTCCAGGTTCTCCAGGCGGCCAGCGCCATTGCCAATGACGGCATCATGGTGCCCCCGCGGGTGGTTTCAAAGATAGCCTCCCCGGACGGAGACGAGATCCGCCGCTGGGACGCGGGCCCGGCCCGGCAGGTAATCAGCGCGGAAACGGCGCGGACCATACGCTCCGCCATGGTGGACGTAACCAGCAGTATCGGCACGGGCTGGCGGGCCAACGTGGAGGACCTTTCCCTGGCGGTAAAGACCGGGACGGCCCAGATTGTCGATCCGGAAACCCACTCCTACTCGGACACGGACTTTATCGCCAGTTGTATCGCCCTGCTTCCCGCAGAATCGCCATCGCTGATCCTCTACCTGGTCATCGTCAAGCCCCGGGGGGAAATTTTTGGGGGCCGTATCGCCGCCCCCGCCATCCGCCAGGCTGCCGAATCCCTGGTGGACTACCTGGGGATCCCCCGCGGCCTGAACCCCCTGGTCCTCCACCCTCCCACGGTAACGCTGCCGCAGGACACGGCCCCGGAAATCGCCGGCCTTGTCCCGGACTTTACGGGCTTTTCAAAGCGCAGCCTTATCCCGCTGCTCCTGCGGGACGACCTTCACGTTGAAATGCGCGGCGAAGGCTGGGTCCGCCGCCAGAGCCCGCCCCCCGGCACCCCCCTGGGCCCGGACACGCTTATCTACCTGGAATTCGAATAGGGCATGAATCTGTACCCCGGCCTTGCGGAAGAACTGGAGCGGTGGGCGCCGGAAACCCCGGACAGCGGGGAACTGCGCGTCGAGGCCACCCCTTCCGGGCACCCCACCCTGCTCCTGGGCGGCCGCCATGTCCACTCCCCCCGCGACCCGGTGCGGGAGGCCGAACGGCTGGCCGAATCCTTCCGCGCCGCCGCCCGCGGCCCGTCCGGCGAGGCAGCGTCCGGTAATGCCGTAGCCGGCGACACCGGGGGCGGCGAGACGGCGCCCATCGTGATCCTCGGCTTCGGCCTGGGCTACAGCGCGGAAGCCGCCGCCAGGGCCGCGCCGGGGAGGCCCCTCATCATCGTGGAAAAGCGCAAAGACGTGCTGCGCCTGGCCCTGAAGATCCGGGACCTGGGCGCCCTGCTTTCCGAAAACCGGCTGATCTTCGTGCTGGGGGGAGACGGGGGCGCTGCCATCCAGAACGCCCTGGACCTGTTCAAAACCGCGCCCGGAATCATCCGCAACCGCGCCCTTGTCGCCGCCGACGAGGAGTGGTACGCCGCCGTGGAACAGGGCATTGGGGCCTGGCTGAACCGCGAGAAGGTGAACCAGGCCACGCTGCGCCGCTTTGGCAGGCGCTGGGTCCGCAATCTGGCCCGGAACATGGACGCCATCCGGGATCTGCCGGGGATCTCCCGGCTGCAGGGGGTTCTGGCCGCAGGATCGGGCGGGAACCCGGTAAGCGGGTCCGGCATCCCCGTCTTTCTCGCCGCCGCCGGGCCTTCCCTGGACGGCGCGGGGCCCCTGCTGGGCGAGATACGGAAGCGCTGCGTCGTGGTGGCGGTGGACACGAGCCTGCGCTTTATGCTGGGACGCGGCCTGGACCCGGATTTTGCCGTGGTCGTGGACCCGCAGTACTGGAATTTCCGCCACCTGGACCGCTGCAGGGCCCCCAGGACCTGGCTTGTCGCCGAATCGGCGGTGTACCCCCCGGTGCTGCGCCACCAGTTCCGGGGGGCCTTCCTCTGCCGTTCCCAGTTCCCCCTGGGCTGTTTTATCGAGGACCGGGTTGACCCCAAGGGGGCGCTGGGGGCGGGGGGATCGGTGGCCACGAGCGCCTGGGACTTCGCCCGGGTCCTGGGGGCTTCCGCCGTCTGGATCGCCGGCCTGGACCTGGCCTTTCCCGGCCTAAAAACCCACTTTCGGGGCGCCCTGTTCGAAACCCGTTCCCACGCCGAATCGGATCGCTTTGCCCCGGCGGAAACCTGGTCCCTCCGCGCCCTGCAGGACGGCCGGCCCTTCCTCGCGGCGGCGGCGGACGGCGGGCAGGTCCTTACGGACCAGCGGCTTTCCCTCTACGCATCCTGGTTCGCCGGAAATTTCCGGAAGTACCCCGCCCTCCGCAACTACCGCCTTGCCCCCTTTGCCGGAATCGCCATCCCCGGCCTGGAAAACGCCGGGCCGGAGGCCCTGCTGGAACTTCCCGAACGCCGGGAGGAGATCGACTCCCTGCTGGAAGGGCTCTACACGCGGATTGCGGAGGACTTCCGCCGGGACGCCGGGGAACGCGAGCGGTCCTACCGGGCGGCCCGGACCCGGCTCATGGAGGGCCTGCGGGCTATCGCCGGGGAGGCTGCGGAAGCGGCGGCCCTGGCCCGGGACGGCCTGCGGCGCGCCGGACAGGGCGCGGGCCGGGCGGCGGAGGAAGACCGTATCCTGCAAAGACTGGACAGGGCCCTCCGGTCCATCAAAAACAGCGAAGTAAAAGAGGTGGCGGGCTTTCTCTTCCCCCCGCACGAGGAATTCGCGGCGGGAGACGGGCAAAACGGGGGGCAGGCGGGGTCGGACGGGGGGCGGGACGGGGGGCCTTTTGCCCGCTACCTGGAAAGTTCCGGGCGGCTCTACCAGGCCCTGGCGGAAGCGGCCGCCTACCAACTGGAAATTTTAGGCATGGTTTCCGAAACCAAGCGCAATCCGTAGTAATAAGCTCTGTTTTTTTCCGGAATCCGCTTAGTTTCGGGAAGGCCCCGGTGGTAGAATAGAGTGCATGAAGCAACGTTTCCTCCGGCGGACCCGGTTTTTTTCCCTTCCCTGCGCGATTTTCCTCGCGGCCTGCCTAAGCCAGCCCGAAATGCCCGGCGGGGAGGCCCCCGGTCACGCCGGGGTCCCCGTAGCCCTTCCCCCGGCTGCCGGGCTTGTTGAAACCCCGCCAGCCGAAGCCGCGCCGGCAGAAGCCGTGCCGGCAGAACCCGCGCCGGCAGAACCCGCGCCGGCGGAAACCCCGCCAACTGAACCCGCGCCGGAGGAAATCCCGCCGGCAGAACCCGCGCCGGCGGAAACCCCGCCAACTGAACCCGCGCCGGTCGAACCCGCGCAGGTTGAAACCACGCGGCCCATAGAGTGGTTCGCCCGCCGGGTAAAAGACAACGATCCGGCGCTGATCCGGTACTTTACGCAGGACGAGAAACGGCGTATCTCCGTCCGCGCCGAATCGGACGGCTTCGAGGCGGAATACGACCTGCAAAACGCCCGGCCCTCCCCCGGCGGTTCCCGCTGGGAACTCGACTTTGCGGTGCGGGAAACGGGAAGCGCGGAATCGCTGCATGACACCCTGTGGTGGGACATCGCCGAAGACGATTCGGGGGTACTGCTTTCCCTGGACGACGATTACCAGGATCAGTGGCTGCGCTACTTCGACCTTTTTGACCGCTACGGGGCGAAGATCACGTTTTTTACCATCGGCGGGTTTTCC
>JAISMQ010000148.1 GCA_031276685.1 Treponema sp.
GGGAGTTTTTTATCTTTATCGGACAAGAGGTATTCCATGCCGATGTCAGGCCACCTTATGCCAAGGGCGGGATCGTTCCAGATGATCCCCCCTTCGTCTTCGGGATAGTAAAAATCGGTACACTTGTAGGCGAAGACGGCGGATTCGCTTAGCACCAAAAAACCGTGGGCAAACCCGGGGGGGATGTAAAACTGATTTTGCTTTTCGCCGCTTAACGTAACGGCGTACCACGCGCCGTAATCGGGGGAACCGGGCCGCAGATCCACCGCCACATCGAAGATCTCGCCAAAAACAGCGCGGACCAGCTTGCCCTGGGGGTGGGTTTTTTGAAAGTGGAGGCCCCGGAGTACCCCTTTTACCGAACGGGACTGGTTATCCTGGACAAAGGGGAGCGTAATGCCAGCGGCGGCGTAATCCCGCTGGGAGTAGCTTTCAAAAAAATAGCCCCGGCTGTCCCCGAATACCTTGGGCTGAATCTCGACAAGGCCCGGAATAGGGCAGGGGGTAAAGGAAAACGGCATACCGGCTACAGGCTTTCGGCGATGTACGCCAAATATTCGCCGTAAGCGGTCTTGTACTTTTTGGCCAGGGCCGCAAGATCGTTCCGGGAAATCCAGCCGTTGGCAAAGGCAATTTCCTCGATGCAGGAAACGTACATGCCCTGGCGTTTCTGAATGGTGGCGATAAAGTTGGAGGCTTCCAAAAGACCGTCATAGGTGCCCGTGTCCAGCCAGGCCATGCCCCGGCCCAGCGTCTCGACGGAAAGGCGGCCCTGCCCCAGGTACACGTTGTTGACGGCGGTTATTTCGATCTCCCCCCGTGCGGAAGGTTTTATTGACCGGGCTATGCCAACCACGGCGGAATCGTAAAAATAAAGGCCCGGCACCGCGTAGTGGGACTTCGGCTTTGCCGGTTTTTCCTCGATGGAAAGGACCCTGCCCTGGGCATCGAACTCCACCACCCCGTAGGCGCCGGGGTCTTTCACGTAATAGCCGAATATCGCCCCGCCCCCCTTGTCCGCAATCTGGGCGGCGGCGGATCGCAGGGTCCGGCTGAACCCCCGGCCATAGAACACATTGTCCCCCAGCACCAGGGCCGACGAATCGCCGCCGATAAAATCGGCGCCAATGATAAAGGCATCGGCCAGGCCCCGGGGATCTTCCTGAACCCGGTATTCGAAACGCATCCCCAGCCATTCCCCGCCGCCGAACAGCTCCTTGAACAGGGGAAGATCGCGGGGGGTCGAGATGATCAGCACTTCGCGGATACCGGCAAGCATCAGCACGGACAGGGGGTAGTAGATCATGGGCTTATCGTAGAGGGGAAGTATCTGCTTTGACACCGCCAGCGTAAGGGGGTAAAGCCGGGTACCGGACCCCCCGGCAAGAACAATACCCTTCACTGCGTCCCCCTGTCAGCGGCGGCCGTAGTTTTCCTCCACCCAGTAGCGGTACTCCCCGCTCCGGATACGGTCGATCCAGGTTGTGTTGGCCATGTACCAATCCACGGTGTTGTTAAGCCCTTCCTCGAACGAGGTTTCCAGCTTCCAGCCAAGCTCTTTTTTTATTTTGGAACAGTCAATGGCATAGCGCCGGTCATGTCCGGGGCGGTCCTTTATAAACCGAATGGTTTCGCGGATCTTCCGGGAATCCGCCCCCGTTTTCTTTGCCACTATCTGGATAAGATCGCCGATAATGGTGACATTTTCCCGTTCGTTCTCGCCGCCTATGTTGTACTTCTCCCCGAATTTGCCGTTGACCAGGATGGTCCAGATTGCGCGGACGTGGTCTTCCACGTACAGCCAGTCCCGAATGTTCTTGCCGTCCCCGTACACCGGCAGGGGCTTCCCCTCCAGCATGTTTATGATCATCAGGGGGATAAGCTTTTCTGGAAACTGGAAGGGGCCAAAGTTGTTGGAACAGTTGGACAGGGTAACCGGAAGGCCGTAGGTATGGTGCCAGGCCATAACCAGGTGATCGCTCGCGGCCTTGCTGGCAGAATAGGGCGACCGCGGATCGTAGGGGGTAGCCTCCGTAAAAAGCCCGGTTTCCCCCAGGGACCCGTACACTTCGTCGGTACTGATGTGGTGAAAAATAACGCCGGGGGTATACTCCGCGTTCGCGGATACCGGAAGGGGCTTGGCCGGATCGCCGGAACCAATCTGCCAGCAGCGGCGGGCCACGTCCAGCAGGGAAAAAGCGCCCATCACGTTGGTTTTTACAAAGGTTTCGGGCCCCAGAATCGACCTGTCCACGTGGCTTTCCGCCGCAAAATTGACCACCGTATCGATATTGTACTTGGTAAATATCTCTTCCAGCCGCTGCCTGTCGCAAATATCGCCCAGCTCAAAAAAGTAACGGACCGTGGAACCGCTGTCGATGCCGAATTCCTTTTCAATGCTCTGAAGGCTCGTGATGTTCCCCGCGTAGGTAAGGGCATCCAGGTTGATGATGCGGCCGGTAAATTCCGGCGTCTTTTTGAACAAGAGGTAGATGAAATTCGCGCCAATAAACCCGCAGCCGCCGGTAACCAGTATGTTTTTTAAACTACGCATAGTTTCTATGACCAGAAAAAACTTACGTCCAGATTACCACATACACAGGCCTTGAACAACCGGGGCCCAGCCCTGGGGCCAGCGGCTTAGAAAAAAAACCGCGTCAGGTACCGGTCCGCCAGCACCGCAAGGCCCAGAACCCCCGTGTAGACGGCGAAAAACCACAGGGATCGTTCCCGGACAAGCTTGAGCATGAACGTAATGGCAAAAAACCCCACCACCGCGGCGCTCAGGGTCCCCGCGATCAGGGGCACAAGCCCTATCTCTCCAGCCC
Organism: Treponema sp.; assembly: GCA_031276685.1. Lineage (GTDB taxonomy): Bacteria > Spirochaetota > Spirochaetia > Treponematales > Breznakiellaceae > JAISFT01. The sequence continues at coordinate 2,829 of JAISMQ010000148.1, forward strand.
CCC
>JAISMQ010000243.1 GCA_031276685.1 Treponema sp.
GAAGAAAAAGTCCTGCGGACTTTTCTCATTTTGCACGGGGGAGGTCTCTACCCCGCCATCCTTGGCGTAGGAATTCAACCGCCCCAAGGGGCGGGGTATTCGACCCCCCTTCGAATAAAAAGGGGACGCATCATCGCCTTCTTCGGCGCGCCGCTGGAACTGCCCGATCGCAGTCGGCGGGCCTGCGTCCCCGCAGTAATGATGAAACGGCTGGAGGCGGAACTGAACCGGAAGTTCATCGAAGACGGCCTGAGCCCTGGGCCGGCCCCGCATATCCGGTACTTGGAGGCCGGCTAGCCGAGGATCGCCCGCAGCGCCTCGCGGTTGCCGGGAAGCAGGGGGCTGGGAACCGGGGCGGCGTAGATCTCGTCGATCCGCCCGCGGTAAAAGTCCCGCGCCTTGTGGCGCACAAGCTTCATGGTGGAATTCACCAGGCCGTGGTCCTCGCCAAAAGCTTCGGCGATAATGGCGAAAGAGGCGGGCCGCCACTGGGCCGGAATGGCGGCGTATTCGGCCTTGCCCGCGAAGGATCCAAGGTCGTCACTGACAAGGCCGATGATCCGGTCCAGGTCCGCGTCGCTTGTCCCGGAGATGCCCGCGGCCCTGACGGCCTCCTTGAGTTCGTCGGCGTTCAGGGTAACAAGGGCGCTGGTAAACTTGCACTGCTCGTTGTAGGCCATGATCTGATTCACCATGCGCGAACTGTTGATCACCGCTTCCTCAATGGTTTCGGGGCTGTACTTTTCCCCGTCCTGCGCAATAAGCAGGGCCTTTTCCCGGCCGGTAACCACGAGGAACCCGTCGCCGTCCTTGTAGCCCAGGTCCCCGGACCAGAGCCAGCCGTCCCGCAGGGCCTCCGCAGTGGCCGCCGGGTTCTTGTAGTAGCCCTTCATCACCGATCCGCCGCGGGTAACGATCTGCCCAACCTCGCCGGTCTTACATTCGGTAACATCGTCCTTCATGATCCTGACATCGAGGTTGGGGATGATCACCCCGCTGGTACCGAACTTGTGCTTTTCGGCGGAGTTGGCGCAGATGATGGGGGAGTTTTCCGTAAGGCCGTAGCCCTGGTAAACGGGGACCCCGATGGCGTTGAAGAATTCCTGCTGCTTGATCTCCAGCAGGGCCCCGCCGCCCACGCAGAATCTGATGCCCGTCCCAAAAAAACGGCGCAGTTTGGGGAAGACCAGAAGATTCGCCAGGACCCAGGGGAAGAAGTTGGCGATCCGAGTCCCCAGGGGGGGCCTGTTGTAGCCGTCCCCCGCCCGCCTAACCCCCGCCCGGACGCCCCGCTCAAAGATACCGTAGACAAAAGGGCCCGTGGCCTGGACGCCCTGGATCATCTTCTTCATAAAATTGCCGGAAAGGGCCGGAACGGTAAGGAGCAGTTCGGAGTTTACCTCCGCCAGGTTTTTGGAAAGGTTCCGCAGGGCCGCCAAAGGCCCGCCCTGGGAATCGGGGAAGTACACGGCGACCCCCCAGTACAGGAAGATGTACAGGCCCACGGTATGGGCAAAGGAATGATCCAGGGGCAGCAGGATAAGGCTCTTCCAGCCCGGTTCCACCTTTACCACCTTCGATGCGTTAATGGCGTTGTGAAGGTAGTTCCGGTGACTCAGCATGATCCCCTTGGGGTTCCCCGTGGTCCCCGACGTGTAGCAGATGGTTACCGTGTGGTCCGGCGTAATCCCCCGCTCAATCTCCGCAAGCCTCCCCGCCGCCTCCGGGTCCTTCCCCGGACCGTCCAGCAGCGCCTCCCCCCGTGCCAGCAGATCGTCGTAGTAGTAAAAATCCTGTTCCGGCCTAAGGCCGAATTTCTTTACAAGCTCTTCGGTGTGATCGTTCCTGGGGGAGATGCAGACAAGAAGCGGCCGCGCCCCGACCCGGCCCAGAATCTCCGCCCCTTTCTGGAAGTTGTTTTCCGAAACAAAGAGGGCCTTCGATTCCGAATGGTCCAGCCGGAAGACAAGCTCGTCGGACAGCAGCTTGGTAGACAGGGGCACGGAAACGCAGCCGGCTTTTAAGAGGGCGAATTCGGCGATCACCCAGGAAGCGCGCCCCTCCGCAAGGATCGAAACATTGTCGTCCCCCTTAAAGCCCAGCCCGATCAGCGAAAGGGCCAGGGCCGATGAAAGACGGTCCGCCTCTTTGTAGCTGTAGCGCCGCCACTCCGCGCCCTGTTTGTTCCCCAAATAGGGCTTATCCCCCCAATACTCCGCGCCCCAGCGCAAAAGGCCGATTACCGTTGAAAAGGGCAGTTCCTGCCCCGTATAAGAACTTGCCATACTGTCCTTCCTCGCTTCATAATAGCCGGGAGTTTATGAAAAAAAAATCCCCCTTCACTATCATCTACCGGGACAAGCGCATCGTCGTGGTGAATAAAAGCCCCGGCATCGCGGTAACGGCGGATCGCTGGGATCCCGCCGCCGAACGGCTGGACCGGATCGTCGCCCTTGCGGAGGCCGCCTCTGCGGAAACGGCCCCGGCGGAACAGTTCCGGCTGTGGACGGTACACCGCATTGACCGGGACACATCGGGGCTGGTGCTTTTTGCCAGGGACGAGGAAACCCACCGCTCCCTTTCCCTGGCCTTCGAAGGGCGGCAGGTTGAAAAGCGCTACCTGGCGGTAGTTTACGGCCGCCCCCTGTGGAAGGAGACAAGCTGCGACCTGCCCCTCGTACCCAACGGAAACAAAAAACACCTGACGATAATCGACAAGTACCACGGGAAAGAATCCCTAACCTGCTTCCGGTTCCTGGGCGGCGTGGGGAACTACTCCGTGGTAGAGGCCATGCCGAAAACCGGGAGAACCCACCAGATCCGCGTACACCTGGCCGCGCTGGGGCACCCCGTAGTCTGCGATTCCCTGTACGGCAGCGACAAGCCCGTGTTCCTGTCATCGTTCAAGCCGGACCGCCGGGGGGACCCCCTGGAGGAACAGCCCCTGCTGAACCGCCTGGGACTCCACGCGGCGGAACTCGCCCTGCCCTACCGTCCGGAGCCCGGCGAAAACGAACACGGCCTTTTCAGGCTAAGGGCCCCCCTAAGCCGCGACATGGCGGCCCTTATCAACCAGATGGAAAAACGCGGAGCCGGGAAAAATTTGACGGCCCAGGAGCCTGCTGCCCCCGCGCTGCCATGATGATATCAATTTCTATCCCTTGCGCGATAAGGGTTACCCGCATGCCTCCAGGAGACATTCCTGTACGGCCCACTCGTGTTCGTAGGAATAGGGGTTTGTGATTTCCCCCCGGACTATCTGTGCGAATTCCAGCAGTTGATCCTCATAGCGGTCCCTGGCAGGCGGCAGGGGTACTTCCTGGTATCCCTTTTTCCAGGGCGGTGAATCTTCCAGTAGGGCCATGCGGAGCGTTCCCCCCGATGTGTCGCCTGTTATTTCCAGGGGCTGGATGACGATGGTTCCCCGCTCGCCGCAGACCGTCAGGTTCCTGCGGCTAAAGCCCTCTACTTCCACGACGCTGGTTCGTACCGTGGCGGTACAGCCGCAGGGATATTCAAAGACCGCCAGGCCGTTGTCCAAGAGCCCGTCAGGCCGGGTACAGCGGGAAAAGGGATGGATACGCTCCGGTTTGCCCAGGAGTATGATCATGAGGTCGATAAGGTGGCAGGCGAAAATATAGGGCGCGCCGCCCTTGAAACCTTTTAAGACGGTTCTGAAATCGTCCCCGTCATAACGGCTCATCACCGCGTCAAG
>JAISMQ010000048.1 GCA_031276685.1 Treponema sp.
GATAAGCCGCAGGCCCCGCGCCCCAATCCGGCGGCAGCACTCCGCGTCCTCGTCGCTAAGGGCCTGGGCCTCCCGCCGCGCCCGCCCGATCCTGCCGCCCGGCGCTTCCAGGGCCCGGAGCATCCGGTCCACGGCCCAGGCCAGGTTGCTCGCGGTGGGCCGCGTAGCCTTGAGGGCCCGCCCGGCCTCCTCCAGCGCGGGAAAATCCTCCGTTTCCGCGCAGGCCAGGTACATGCCCCAGGCGGCCGTGGCCCCGATAAGCCCCGCCCCCCGGACTAGCATGTCCCTGATGGCGCCGACCGCGTCGCCAAGGCTCCGCAGTTCCGCGATCTCAAAACGGTGGGGCAGCAGCGCCTGGTTGATGATCTTCACCACCGGCGGATCTTCCCCGTCCAGCCAAACCGTCCTGCAGCGCTTACCCCCGATAATCATACAAGGCCCCGCGCATCACAGCCCCCCTTAGGGCTTGCCGGCGGCCTTTCCGCCGCGCCCGCCCCGCCCCGCGGGTTTGCCCAGCAGTTCCGCAGCCTTGGCCGCCCGGGCGGGTTTTTCCATCAGGGCCCGCACCAGCACGGGCAGCCCGTAAAGCCGGACGAAGCCCTTGGAATCGGCGTGGTTGTAGAGATCCCCGGTGTCAAAGCTGGCGATACTGGCGTTGTAGAGGGAATAGGGCGAGCTGACCCCGGCGGAGATGACGTTCCCCCGGAAGAGCCGGAGCTTTACCGAGCCCGTAACGGTCTTCTGGGTCGAATCCACAAACGCGGACAGGGCCTCCCGCAGGGGGGTAAACCAGAGCCCGCCGTAGATCAGTTCGCCCATTTTCAGGGCCGCCTGCTGCTTAAAGGCGTAGGTCTGGCGGTCCAGGCAGATATGCTCCAGTTCCCGGTGGGCGAAGTAGAGGATAGTCCCGCCGGGAGTCTCGTAGACCCCCCGGCTTTTCATCCCCACCACGCGGTTTTCCACAAGGTCGACAAGCCCCACGCCGTGGGCGCCGCCAAGCTTGTTCAGCGCGGCGATAAGGGCCGGCCCGTCCAGGCTCTTCCCGTTCAGGCTTACGGGGATTCCCTTTTCAAATTCGATCTCCAGATCTTCGCCCCTGGCGGGGGCCCGCTCCGGGGGGACGGACATCTTGAGCATCCGCCCGTAGCCGGGGGCGTTGGACGGATCCTCCAATTCCAAGCCCTCGTGCGAGATATGCCACAGGTTGTCGTCCCGGCTGTAGGAATCCCGCCGCTTCACCGGGACCTCGATGTGCCGCCGCCGCAGGTAGCGGATCTCGTCCTCCCGGCTCTTCAGCTTCCAGACGCGCCAGGGGGCGATGATCTCCAGATCCGGGGCAAAGGCCATGATCCCCAGGTCAAAACGGATCTGGTCGTTGCCCTTCCCGGTAGCCCCGTGGGCGATAGCCTTGGCCTTTTCCTTCCTGGCCGCGTCCACCAGCACTTTGGCAATCAGGGGCCGGGCAATCGCCGTGCCCAGCAGGTATTTGTCCTCGTAAACGGCCCCGGACTTCAGCATGGGCCAGAGGTAGCTTTCGACAAACTCTTTCTTGACATCCTGCACATAGCAGGAAGCGGCCCCTGTATCCAGCGCCCGCTTCTGAATCGCCTTCCAATCCGCCTCCTGTCCCACGTCAACACAGACCGCGACAATGTCGCAGTCGTAATTTTCCTTTAGCCAGGGGATGATCACCGTCGTATCCAGGCCGCCCGAATAGGCCAGGACAATTTTCATCTTCATAATAACTCCTGTATAGCAAGGCTTTTTCCAAAACTAACCGGTCGGTACTGCAGTCAGTCGGTAACGCAGGGGAGCATAGCACAAAGGCCGGAAAAGGGCAAAGCCGGGTCCGGACGGGGGCCGGGCCAGCGCCCGTTATGCCAAATTTGACCCGGAACCAGCAGAAATTTAACATTCTGGCGCGCCGCCGGGGGCTTGTACAAACCAAGGAAAAGGAGTATGGAAAAGTAAAGCGCAATCTTCGGATTTTTACCAGTTTTCCGCGAAAAAGATGTGACTATTCTGCGCGGGTATGGTAAGATGATGGGGCGGCGGGGTTTCCCCGTCCAGCTTTCAGGAGGGTTTCTCCTGGCGAACATACTTCCGTAAGGAGTGGATTATGAAACGGTTGATCCTGTTGTTGGTGGTTTTCGTCGTCTCTGTGGCGCTGTACGCCCAAGTTTCCGTTCCGGCATACACCGTCGGGGCCGGTTCCTGGAATCTGTCGGGGGGCAGGCTTTATCAGAACGATGAGGGCGCACGGCTGGCCAAGGTGAACATCCGGGTACCGCAGGACGGGCCCATGGTATACGAATTTAACGCCCGTTACGAAGCCGGGGGGGAAGACGGCCACGGCGGCTTCGGAATCCACGTTTTCGCGGACAAAGTAATCAACAGCCCGTCGTGGGGCTGCGGCCGTTCCTACCTGCTGTGGCTTAACTACGACGAAAACCCCCAGGATCCCAAGATCCCCAGCGGTTTGAGCGCCCAGGTATACCGGAGTTACAGTAATTCCTACATGGAACTGATCGACAGCATCGATTTGAACGAATACGTCGCGGACGTGTACGTGGAAGACCTTGAGTACCCGGTACCCTTCAAGATCCTCGTGGACGGCGTTACCGGCGAAGTCCGGGTGTACGACCCCCGGGACCCCGACCTTAATGACTACTTCTACTACAGCATCCCCGCGGGCCTCCCCCTAAAGGGGGAATGGGTGGCCCTGCGGACCAACGGCGTCAACCTGTCCTTTGCCGTGGGCCTTTAACAGAGCGCACGGGGGCGTAAAAAACCGGCTTCCGGCCGGTTTTTTGCCCTGAACTGCCAAATGGACCGTCTTCGGCATCCCGGGCAGCCCGATAACCGCGAAAGGGGCAAGAATCGCGGCGCCATCCCCGCCCTTTACGGCGGGGCGTTGCGCCCGTGTTTTTCAAAGAAGACCGTCGCAGCCCTGGGCGCGGTCTTTGCCTTTTTCCTCGTCCCCTTCTGCCTTGCCGCCCAGGAAAACCACGAGCTTACGCTGGCCAACCTGTACTACGATGCGGACGATTACGCCAAAGCCTGCACCCATTTCCAAAACCTGATCCTGTGGCACGGGGAGGCCGGGTTTTCCGGCACGATGTTCTACCGTTACGCCTACAGCCACGAGCGCCTGCGGGGCCTCGACGCTACGGCCCTTAAGATCTACGCCCTTTCCCTGTACTACTTCCGGCAGGAAGGCCGGCCCGATTCCCCGTATGCGCGTTACGCCGCCGGCAAGCTGAAAAGCGCCCCCCCGGATCCGGATAGCGCCGCAGCCCTGCTGGAAGAACTCCGGGCCGGCATCGATGAGGAACGGAAAACCCTGTTCTACCGCCGGGCGGACCGGATCTACAGCTTTTTTTCCCGCTTCAGCCTGTTCCAGTGGAAGATCATCGCCTCCCTTGCCATGACTATCCCGCTTTTCGCAGGAATTTTGATCCTCCAGGCCGGGGAAAAGCTGCCTAAAAAAAGCGGCTGACACACAAGGGAACTTTTTTCACCTGTATTTTTAACAACTTTAACAACTTTCGTATCGCCCACAGTCTCTCACCGCCGCAAGCTAACCTTTTATGCTGCCTATCACCAGACCTTTTACAAAGTACTTCTGCAAGAACGGATAGATGGCCAGCATGGGAAACGCGCCCAGGAAAAGCTGTGCCGCGCGCCCGGTACGGGCGTTTATCATACCGACAATAAGATTATAGTCGCCCGTGCCGACCAGGCGAAGGATCTGATCGATGTTGGTCAGGAGGGTCTGCAGATAGGTTTGCAGGGGGTAGCGATCGGGGCTCTGCATGTAGATCATCCCGCCAAACCAGTCGTTCCAGTGGCCCACAATGGAGAAAAGCGCCATCGTAGCCAGGGCCGGTTTCAGGAGGGGCAGCAACACCCTCACCAATCGGTAGAACACCCCCGCCCCGTCAATTATCGCCGCTTCCTCAATGTCCTGGGGCATCTGGCGCATAAAGTTCATCAGCATAACCCCGGAACCCACGGGCATCATCCCCGGCAGGATCAGCGCCCACAGGCTGTTTAGGAGACCCAGTTTTACCACCACGAGGTATGTGGGAATAAGGCCGCCGCCGATGATCATCGTGGTCACGAAGTAGATCATGTACAGATTCCGGCCCCGGAATTTTTCCCTGCTTTTTGAAAGCGGATAGGCGAAGAGCGTTATCATCACCATGTTGGTACAGACGCCCAGGACAACCCGCTCCATAGAGATGAAAAAGGCCCGCATGAATTTACCCCCCAGAAGGGCAAATTCGTAACTTGAGAGGGTAAATTCTATGGGCCAAAACAGCACCTTTCCCGCGGACACCGGCGCGCTGGCGCTGAATGAAATTGCCAGCAAATTTACAAACGGAGCAAGACAGGTAATACCTGTAACAATCAAAATGACATGGTTGACTACATTAAAAACCCGCTGCCCTCTGGTATAAAACAAATTGCCCATACACCGCTCCTTGGAAAAATTGCCGGAGGCGTTTTATCAAAACACCCGGTAACCGGCCAGCTTGTTCGCCATAACATGCGAAGTAATAATCAGAATTGCGGAAACAACAGACCTGAAAAGCCCCACCGCCGCGCCCACCGAATACTGCGCCTGCTGGATACCCATACGATACACAAAAGTATCGATAACATCCCCCGTTGAATACACGATGGGAGAATAGAGATTGTAAATCTGATCAAAGCCCGCGCTTAGGATTCCGCTCAGGGAAAGGACGGAAAGCAGCACAATGGTGGGGGCCATCATTGGGATGGTGATGAAAACTGTCTGCTTCCAACGGCCCGCCCCGTCGATCATGGCCGACTCGTACAGTCCCGGGTCGATGCTGGCGAGGGAAGCAAGGTAGATCACCGTACCAAAACCAAAGCCCTTCCAGATGTCCGTTATAATTATCGTCCAGGGGAAGATTTTGGATTCGCTTAAAAACATAACCGGGGAAAAGCCGGCGGACTTGATAAACATATTCACCACGCCGTCCAGGGACAGTATCTCCCACAAAATCCCTGCCAGGATAACCCAGGAGAGGAAATTGGGCATATACACGATGGTTTGAAAAATTTTCTTGACCCAATGGTTCCGCAGTTCGTTCAACAGAAGCGCAAAGGTAACCGGAACCACAATGCCGCCAATGATCTTAAAAACGGCGATGTAGAGGGTGTTCCAGATGGTTCGGATAAAATTAGGCTGGCTGAAAATCTGGTGGAAGTTTGCCATGCCCACCCAGGGAGAAGAAAACCCCATGGCAGCATTGTACCGCTGAAAGGCTATGATAATTCCATATATCGGTATGTAATGAAAGACAAACAGCGCCAGGACGCATGGAAACAGCATGACATGAAAGGGCCACTGTGTTTTCAAATCGAGCGCGATTGGACGCTTTGGTACAACTGTTTTTTGCTTCACGGTTTTTCTCCTCTTAGTTTATGCCGATGTCTTGTGCAAACTGTTCGATGTTTATGTTGGCTTCTTCAAATAACGCAGCTCTTTCTCCCTTGATAACGATATTTTCAAAACGTACGTTCTTTACCAGCCTGTCCTTGTCATAACCGTGGATACGGGAAGCCCCGGGGGGCACGGTATAATCCAGGAAAATATTTTTGAACACGATATTCTCTATGCCCCGCCCCGGCCCGGTATGCCATTCAGGGGTAAAGAAAATGCGGAGGCTACAGAGCATCCCGGTAGTGATCTCCTCGATCCTTATGTTGTCAAAAACAACATCCCGTACCAGGTTGTGATCGCCCACGCTGAACGCCATACAACCCTGGTAGCATTCGATTTTTTCGTTATGTTCCAGAATATCAATGTTCGAGAACCGCAGCTTTTCTATGACATTTCCCTCGGACGAGGTGTCGCCGTGAAGGCCGATATTAATCGGATGCGAAGTATCCGGCCACAGTACCGCGTCTTTTACCACATAGTTTTTTGCATCGCCGTAATAGTCCCAGCGATGGGCGTAAATGGCTATGGCGTCATCGCTGGTACGCATAAACACGTCTTCTATCGTTACATCCGAACAGGACATAAAATCAAGGCCGTCGGCCCAGATTTGGGAACTGAAAGTTTTAACGTTGCGGATTTTAATGCCCGTACTTTGACCGCCGAATACGCCATAATGCTTATGATTTATCACGGTTATCCCGTCAATTTCGATATTTTTGCAGAAATCAAGCTGGAACCCGCGTTCCGGCTGGAGTACGACGCCGCGCCCAATGACCCGTGCGTTCTCCGTTTTGTAACCTGCGATCTTGCCCCGCAGGATCGCGCCGGGGGCAAGGTACACGGTTTTGTTTGAGGGGATAAAGAAAAAACCCAAAGCCGGCGGCAGGTGGACGCCCTCGCCGTAGTACACCACGTCAGGATCATCGGGGCTTGGTTTTTCTGTCTCCGGCGGATTGGCAAAGAGGTGAAGGTTGCGGGAACGGTCGCCGTTTATTTCCACGGAAAGCTTTGCCGGTTCATCCATGGTGAACAGGACAGAATTCTCCCGGATTTCCGGCCTAATGTTTTTTGAAAGGGGGCGAATCACTGCGGCGTTTACATCTCCGTTGTTCGGCGTTACCCGTACTTCCACTGTTCCCCTAAAATCGAACTGGACCATTGACACATCGCTGGGATTATACCTGTTCACCCTTACCCGCCAGGCAAAAAGGTCCTGCCAGGGGCCGGGCTGCTGTCCACCGGCCAGACGGACCTGCACGGAAAAATCATCATTCCGGTACAGGCCGTTATCGCGGATTTCCCGGGGGACGGGGTGAACAAACAGCGTTGGCGTTTCCATGGCTTTTTCCTTTAAGAATGATTTTTCTCCCAAGACCAGGCAGGAAAAAAACAGTACCTGTCCGAAGATGGCGGCAATTGTCATCAGTTTTTTCATGGATGCCTCCAAAAAATCCAAAGACAACACGGACGATGCTGTCCGTGTTGTTCGCCGCACATAAGCGCACGATCTATCTATGTTTGTGCCAGGTTATTTCTTCCCGTAGACCCGGTTCATCACCTGGGTACAGTGATCGCCGCCCGAGGATTTCCACATAGCGACCAGGGTGTCAAAATAGGAAATAGGCCGCTGCCCCACGATGATCTGGGCAAAACCTTCACGCAGAATATCGTCCAGTGTGGAACCATAGCTTGCCACTTCTTCCGGCACGGGCCCTGTAACCGCAGTATACACCCAGCGCTTTTCGCTGTCGATTTTGTAACTTACGTCGAAGGCGCAGTTTTCGCTGTAGATCTGCAAAAACCTGCCGATCCCGAGAGCGGTATTGCCCTCTTCAAGGTAGGGCCGCAGTTCCTTTTCGTACTCTTCCTTGCCCGGCGCTTCCGCATAGGTAAGGTTGTCCCAAAAGGAAGTATCCCCGGTCTCCCTGACACGCTTTAGGTTAAGGTAACCTTCCATTGAGCCGGTTGAGTTTAGAGTCTTGATCATAGGCATGATATGAGAACTCTCCCCATGATAGAACCGTTCTGACAATTCTTCGTTGCTTAGGCCAATCTCCGTGCCGTGTTCGGAATAGAAACTGACGCACTTGAGCGCTGCGGCAATGTTTTTACTGTTCTTGTTGAAGACAATATAGCCCTCGTTGTCAAAGCCCCTGGGGTGGCGTACCGGCTTCCCCGTGGCGCTGGGAATATCGAAGGCTTCCATGTAGCTGTTCTTGCCGTTGGTGGCAACCATGTCTGCGGCGTTAACAAAGCCCCACCACTGGGGAAAGAGCTGGATGCCGAATTCATTGTTCATAAGGTCAACACGGGTGGTATCGGAATTGCTGCTCATCCAGTCCTGCTTGAGATAGCCTTTCTTGTACCAGTCGGCAAAGACTTCCAGGACCTGCTTTACCTCAGGCTGGACGGAGCCGTTCACCACAGAACCGTCGGCAGCTCTGTACCAGAAGAAGGGGTACGCATCCCAGGCTACGGCGAGCCAGGCAAATTCGTCCAGACCGCCGCCCAGGGGTATGCCGTAAGAACCGGGGTGCTGCTTCATGAAGGTTTGCATCAGCGTTTCCAGCTCAGCGATGGTTCCCGGCGCCCGGACGCCCGCCTGTTCCAGCCAGTCCTTGCGGAGCCAGAGAATTTCCGGTTCGGTTAAGGGGCCATAACTACCCTGCGGTATGGCGTAGATCCGGCCATTCCTGGTAACGGTATCCAGAATATCCGGCGCGCTGGCCATCCTTTTCTTTATGGTATCGCTGACATTATTTTCAAGGTAATCGGTGATGTCCGCGATAAGGCCGGCTTCCTGCAACTGGACAAACTGGGTTGAACCGCACTGGAAGAAATCGGGAATTTCCCGCGCGGCGATAGCCAAGTTCAGTTTGGTGCTGTAATCGCCGACGGTACCGGCTATCCAATCGGTAGCGATCTGAATATTCAGGTAGTCCTTGATCACTCTTGTCCAGGGATTGTTGGCGGTATTGTCCCCGTCATGGTAGTCCATGTAAGGATACTCGAAGTTCACCGTATGCAGTGTAACCGTCTGGGGGTACTTGTAGTACCAGTACGCTTTTCCGCTTCCGCGGGGACCCAGATCCTGCGCCGTCTGTTGCGCGCCGGACTGTCTGCCGCCTGCAAGCACCTGCATTACGCCCGCGAGGAGCATAAAAGCAAAAACTGGAAATTTTTTCATCCTCTTCTCCTTAAAGAAAATTTATTGCACCATCACACAGATGGGTAGATCCCACGGTATCACCTGATCCGCCATAGCGGGGTATCTTTTTA
>JAISMQ010000100.1 GCA_031276685.1 Treponema sp.
GCCTTCAAGGATGCCGTTATCGCCCTTATGGACGTGGACGACGACCGGCTTGCGTATATCACGAAGGCGGTTGAAAAGATCGTCAAGGCCGGGAACTACGGCGCCAGGGTTATTTCCACGAAGAACCGGAAAGAAGCGCTGGAGGGCGCCGACGGGGTGCTATGTACCATCCTGAACGGCGATGTCGATGTCTGGCGTTACGATATCGAGATCCCCAAGGAATACGGGGTGGATATCAACGTCGGCGATACCCGGGGGCCCGCCGGAATTTTCCGGGCGCTCAGGACCATCCCGGTGATGCTCGACATCTGCAAGGATATTGAAAGCTGCTGCCCCGGCGCCACCTTCCTCAACTACACGAACCCCATGGCCATGCTCTGCCGGGCCATGCAGAGCCGGTTCCCCCGGCTCAGGATCTCCGGCCTTTGCCACAGCGTGCAGGGCACCGCCGAGATGCTTGCCCGCTGGATAGGCGCGGATTACAGCGATATTAGCTTTACCTGCGCCGGGATCAACCACCAGGCTTTCTACCTCGATTACCTCTGGAAGGGCAAGGACGCCTACCCCCTTATCCGGAAGGCCATGGAGGACCCCGTGATATACAACGAGGAACTGGTGAGGAACGAGATGTTCCTCCTGCTGGATTACTACCCCACGGAATCTTCGGGGCACAACTCCGAGTACAACGCCTGGTTCCGCAAGCGGCCGGACTTAATCGAAATATTCTGTACCCACGGGACCGGGTGGAACCCCGGGATCTACGCCTACATTCTGAACGAGTACCAGAACCGCAAGGGGACCTGGCGGCGCGACATTGAAAAGTGGCTTGGCGAATCGGATATCGATTTGAGGCGGGGGCACGAATACGCCGCCTACATCTTTAACGCCGTCTTCGGCGACAAGAGCCTCTACAAGTTCAACGGCAACGTGCTGAACCTGGGCCTTATCGACAACCTGCCCCAGGGGGCCTGCGTGGAAGTGCCGGTTCTGGCATCCCCCCGGGGGCTCGAGGCGGTTAAAATCGGGAAGCTCCCCGACCAGATAGCCGCCCTGGTGCATACCTCCTCCATCTGCGAGGAACTGGCCGTCGAAGGCTCCCTGCTCGGCGATCCCCGGAAGGTGTACCAGGCCGTCGCCTTCGATCCCCTTACGTCCGCAGTGCTGGGCATCCGGGAGATCAAGCAGATGACGGAGAAGATGCTCCGGCAGAACAAGGACTACCTGCCCCAGTTTTCCTCCCTCTCGGTAGATTAGGCGCGCTGGGCCCGCAGGGCGTTGAGGATGGCGATACACGACACCCCCTCGGCGCCACAGACCGCCGCCCACATCGAGGCCAGCCCCAGCGCCCCCAGAACCAGGATGATCCCCTTGAGGGCCAGCGCGAGGGCGATGTTCTGCACGACCACGCGGTGGGTCTTCCGGGCGATGGCCACCGCGTCCGCCAGCCGCGAGGGCTCGTCGGTCATCAGTACGATGTCCGCCGCTTCAATCGCCGCGTCCTGGCCCCTGCCCATGGCGACCCCCACGTCGCTGCGGGCCAGGACCGGGGCGTCGTTGATGCCGTCCCCTACAAACACTATTCCCCCGCCGGTCCCCTTGCCTGCGGCCTTGCCTTTGCCTTCGGCGTAGAGGGCCTCCAGTTGGGCCACCTTGTCCTGGGGGAGGAGTTCCCCGTAGACCCCGTCCAGCCCCAGCGCCGCCGCGGTGTCCTCCGCGGTCCTGGCGTTGTCCCCGGTGAACATGAGGATCCGGCGGATCCCCGCCGCCCGCAGCCGGCGGATCGCCGCCGCGGCGTCCGGCTTGGCTTCGTCGGCGATCTCAAGATGGCCGGCGTAGGCCCCGTCGCGGGCGACGTAGACCACGGTTCCCGGCGCGCTGACGGCGGGGCAGGGGACGCCGTGTTCTTCCAGCAGCCGCCGGTTGCCGGCCAGGATAGTCGCGCCCCCCTCGCTCAGGCGGACCCCCCGGCCGGGGATCTCCTGGCGGGACGCGCCGGGGCCGGCCGCGATCCCCCGCTCCCCGGCGGCGTTCCGGATGGACAGGGCGATGGGGTGGTTGGAAAACTGTTCCGCCGCCGCCGCGTAGCCCAGCAGCTCGTCCGCGCTAAACGGGGCTTCGCTGACGATCCGGGCGACCTTGAAGATCCCCCGCGTCAGGGTCCCGGTTTTGTCGAAGACCACCGTGCCCGCCCGGTTCAGGGCTTCCAGGTAGTTCCCGCCCTTGACGAGGATCCCCCGGCGCGAAGCCCCGCCGATGCCCCCGAAGAAGCTCAGCGGCACCGATATAACCAGGGCGCAGGGGCAGGACACCACGAGGAAGACCAGGGCCCGGTGGAGCCAGGAGGGGAAGGATCCGGCAAAACCCGCCGCAAAGCCGCCCCCGTAGGCCCCCGCCTGGATCAGGGGCGGCGCCAGGGCCAGGAGCAGGGCGATGCCCGCCACCGCCGGGGTGGAGTACCGGGCGAAGCGGGTAATAAAATTCTCCACCGGGGCTTTTTTGTTCCCCGCCTCTTCGACCAGGCGCAGAATTTTGGAGGCGGTCGATTCCCCGAATTCCCTGCTCACCGTCACGGTAAGGACCCCGGTCTTGTTGATGGAGCCGGACAGCACCTCGTCCCCCGGCTCCACGTCGCGGGGCAGGGATTCCCCGGTCAGGGCGGAACAGTCCAGGGCGGAGCGGCCCTCGGCGACCAGCCCGTCCAGGGGGACTTTTTCCCCCGGTTTCACGATGATCCGGTCCCCGGGCTGCAGGTCCCGGGGGTCTGCCCGGACCAGCTCCCCCCCGCGTTCCAGATTGGCGTAGTCGGGCCGTATGTCCATCAGCGCGGTGATGGAAGCCCTGGACCGGCGCAGCGCCGCTTCCTGAAACGCCTCCCCCACCCGGTAGAAGATCATAACCGCCACCGCCTCGGGGTATTCGCCGATGCAGAAGGCCCCCAGGGAGGCAATCGCCATTAGGAAGTTTTCGTCAAAAATTTCGCCCTTCCGGATGTTATTAAGGGCCCGCAGCAGCACTCCCCCCCCGGTAAGCAGGTAGGCCGCGGCGAACAGGCCCAGCGCCCCCTCCCCGAAAAGCGGGATACCCCGGTTTTGCAGGACCAGGGCTGCGGCGAACGACAGGGCCCCCAGGCCGAGGGGCAGGAACAGGGAGCGGAGGTTTTCGCTTTTCCCCCGCCCTGCCGCGCCATCATGGCAATGGCAGCGCCCTTCCTCTCCGCGCCCTTCCGCCCCGCGCCCTTCCGCCCCGTGGCCCCCGGCCTTGCGCCCGTCTTCCCCGTTCCCGCTATCCCCGCAGGACGGGCCCCTTACCCTGATATGGGCGTGTTTTTTTAGCGCTTCCATTACTCAGCCTCCTGTAGATGCGAAAAATCGTCCGAGGGCGCTTCCGCGAAGCCCCCTTCGCCGACGTGGATCAGGCCCTGGGAAAAGATGGTGCCCACATGCTCGTCGTCCAGGGAGTAGAACACCGCCTTCCCCTCCCGGCGGTACTTGACCAGCTTGGTCTGCCGCAGGGTCCTTAACTGGTGGCTGATGGCGGATTTGCCCATCCCCAGCAGGGCGGCGATGTCGCAGACGCACATCTCCGCGTGGAGCAGGGCGCTGATGATCCGCACCCGCGTAGAATCCCCAAAGACCTTGAACAGATCCGCCAGATCCATCAGGGCCTCTTCCTCCGGCATCTTGTCCCGCACCATCCGCACCACGTCTTCGTGGAGGACCGTACACTCGGCCCGGTCTATGTCGTTGTTTTCCTTCACGCTGCCCTCCGGCTATCTATGAACAGTTGAATAACAATTCAACTGTTCACCCAAAATATACCGCCCCCCGGCATCCTGAGTCAACTCCAAAAAGGCGCCAGGCGCCAAAATTTTCGCGCCGGGGCCAAAAAGGTGCCTGGCATCAAAAATATGAAAATAACATTCATTTTCATATTGACGATTCCGCGCAAAGCTGGTATGAATAGCCTATGACGCGCAAACGCCCCGCAACCTACCGTACCCGGCAGGGGGAGGACATTCTTGGCTACATACGGTCCCTGGGCGGCAGCCACGTGACGGTAAGCGGCGTGGCCCGTCATTTTGCCGGCCGGGACGGGAATATCGGGCAGACCACCATTTACCGCCACCTTGAGCGGCTGGCGGCGGCGGGGATCGTCAGGAAGTACGTCCTGGGAGACGGCAAAAGCGCCTGCTACCAGTACGTGGGCGACAGGGCGGCCTGCCGGGAGCATTTCCACCTGGTCTGCGAGCGCTGCGGCGCCCTTATCCACGTGGACTGCGATCTGCTGGAAGAACTGCGGGCCCACCTCCTGCTGGAACACAAGTTCCAGCTTGACATGCTAAAGACCGTTTTTTACGGGACCTGCGCCGCCTGCCCCGCCCCGGAACGTGCCCTATGAGCCGCCCGGCGGGCCTGGTTCTGTGCTGCTGCTGTGCCTGGGCGATCCTGTTTTCCGGGCTGTTTGCCGCGCCCCATGCGGGCCACGACTGCTGCGGGGAAGGATGCCCCCGCTGCGCCCTGATCCAGGGGGCGCTGAATCTTTCCCGGCAGCTCAGGCCGGCGCCTCCCGCCTTCCCTCCCCCGGTTTTCCTGCTCAGCCCCCTGGCCGCAGGGCTCTTCATTTTTTTCGCGATCCCGGCAAGCGCGGTCCGGCTCAAGGTACGCATAAACAGGTGAGGCCGCGCCCTTCGGTTTTGAACGCAGCGTAGACAGGGTTGTTGGAAACTTAGGCTTTCAAACAACGATAGCGATGGTAAGAGAACAGGAGTTTGCCGTAATGAAACGGATAATATTTTTTATATGCGCGTTGGCGTCCCTTGTCCCGGCCCTTCCGGCCAGGGCGCGGAGGGACGCGGGAACTACGGAGGGCAAGTTAAACGTGGTTACGACCATCTTCC
>JAISMQ010000134.1 GCA_031276685.1 Treponema sp.
GGGAAGAAGGCCATCGCGGACTTTATCCGGCACTTTATGGACTGCGGCTGTTTCGAGGTCCAGTTCAACGTGGTGGATCAGGCGACCCTGCTGGACGCGAAGAAAAACCCCGAAAAGTACGCCACCCTGATGGTACGGGTAGCGGGCTACAGTGATTATTTCACCAACCTGGCCCCCGAAATTCAGGATGAAATTATCC
This sequence comes from Treponema sp., assembly GCA_031276685.1. Taxonomy (GTDB): domain Bacteria; phylum Spirochaetota; class Spirochaetia; order Treponematales; family Breznakiellaceae; genus JAISFT01. The sequence goes on from JAISMQ010000134.1 coordinate 200, forward strand.
AGAGGACGGAACACAGCGCGATATAGCCCCAGGCCCCGGCAGGAGACGACGTGAAGAAACAGAGGGCCTTTGTCTACCGCTGCTCCTCCTGCGGCCACGAGGAACCCAAGTGGCTGGGCCGCTGCCCTGAGTGCGGGGAGTGGAACACGCTGGTAGAAGCGGCCGGCCGCGCCCCCGATGGCGCGGGTTTTGGCGGGAAGGCCGCGCCGGCTTTCCCGCCCCAGTCCCTGCCCCTTTCCTCGGTCGATCCCCAGGAGGGGGGCAGGATTGAAAGCGGCATCCCCGAACTGGACCGGGTGCTGGGCGGGGGAATCATGAAACGGTCCGCGATTCTGGTGGGGGGCGAGCCGGGAATCGGCAAGTCCACCCTGCTGCTCCAGATCGCCGCCGCCGCCAGGACCAGGGGGCGGGTCCTCTACATCTCCGGGGAGGAATCCGCCGGGCAGATACGGATGCGGGCGGACCGCCTGGGGCTTTCCTCCCAGGCCCACCGGATTGAAATAGCCTGGTCCGGCAGGCTGGAAGATATCAGCGCCCTGCTGGACGCGGTAAAGCCCGTGATTGTCCTGGTGGATTCCGCCCAAACCCTCTATAGCACCGAAGCCGGCCAGGGGCCCGGTACCCTGAACCAGATGAAGTACTGCGCCTGGGAGCTTATCTCCTGGGTAAAGGAGCGTGACGCGGCCCTGTTCCTGGTGGCCCACGTAACCAAGGAAGGGCTTATCGCGGGGCCCAAGACCCTTGAACACATGGTAGACACGGTACTCTACTTCGAGGGGGCCGCCTCCGCCGCGAACGATGGGGAAAGCCGGTTTTTACGGGCCTCGAAAAACCGCTTTGGATCGGTGGACGAGATTGGCATTTTTCTCATGGGGGAGCGGGGCCTTGCCCCCGTGGAAGACGCTTCCCGGCTTTTCCTGGTCCGGCGGGAGGGGGAACTGCCCCCCGGCGTGGCCACCGCCGCCGTTCTGGAGGGGAGCCGCAGCCTGCTGGTGGAGATCCAGGCCCTTACGGTGATCGCCAAGGGGGGGATAAGCCGCATTTTTTCCGACCGTATCGATTCCGGGCGGGTGTCCAGGGTGGCGGCGTCCCTGGAAAAGCACCTGGGGGTACGGCTTTCCGATCAGGATATCTACGTGAACGTTGCCGGGGGCATCCGGATTGCGGAGGTGGGGGTGGAACTGGCCCTGGGCTGCGCCATTTACTCCGCCCGGACCGGCCTTGCCCTGCCTGCGGGCCTGGTTATCGCCGGGGAACTGTCCCTTACCGGGGAAATCCGGCCCGTGCGCCGCCTTGCCGGACGCCTGCGGGCCGCCAGGGGCCTGGGCTTTACCCATTTCCTCGGCCCCGCGCCCTCCGAAGGCGCCCCGGAATCCCCGGAAGCCTTTGACGGCGGGGTTTTTATCCCCGCGGGGACCGTGGGGGCCGCGATTCGCGGCCTGTTCAAGGCCGGCCCGGAGCGGCAGGGCCTTTGAACGAAAGTTACAGATATTTCGAAAATATCGCCATTTTTTCATAAAAATCGCCATTAGCACTTGACGAATTCAAAAACAACGGGTATGCTTATAACCAGTTTCGATGTATAGGATATTTTCTAGTGTTTGTTTCGGAGTTGGTGTTTCCGTTAAGAGGTTTTCTTCTTTCAAAATCCTCCTTTCCCTTCCGCGAGATCTCCGTTATCCTCATCAATCCACTGCATCCTGTATCCCCCAGAAGGGGGGTGGAGTCGTCCACATAGTCGGACGTGTATAAATGCGGAATCCGGCCGCACAACCAAAAGAGCAAAGGACCCGCCCTGGCAGCTACGGTTGCGAGAAACGGGAATTTTGGGATTTTTGGTTTAACCGGATGAAGGAAACCTCTCAATGGCTAAGAAATTGTATGTCGGGAATCTCTCGTACAACACTTCCGAAGACGGTCTGCGTAATCTGTTTTCTGAATTCGGGAATGTAGCCTCTGCCAAGATCATTTTTGATCGTGAAACCGGTAATTCCAAGGGTTTTGGATTCGTGGAAATGGGTACCGATGAAGAAGCCAGCGCGGCGATCAACGGGACCAACGGCCGTGAATTCGAAGGCCGCCAGATCCGGGTGAACGAAGCGATGGATAAGCCCCGGCGGGATCGCGGCGCCGGCGGTTACGGCGGCGGCAACTGGTAAAATCCCTGCGGATTTTAACGGGGGCGCGCTTTGCGGAAACGTTCCGCAGGGCGCGCCTTTTTCAGTTGCAGTTAGCGGCCCTGCGCGGGTTTTAGCGCCTGCGGGGAACCGCCAGCGCCGCAGCTTTGGAGTCCACCGCGTTCAGAATGGCGGAAAGCCGGTCTTTTTCGATAAGGTCGATAAGCCGGGCTTCGGTGTAGCGTTTGGCTTCTTCGGTAAACGAGCCCACGGTGATGCATACCCCTTTTCCGGCCTTGACTTCCTTTAGGTGGGAGTGAAAATCCCGGACGATAAGTTCCCCAATGGAGCCCTGGGTGCGGATAAAGCGGAACATGATCGTGTCCGACCCCTTGGGGGTGTCCACCTCCGCCTGAATATCCGCCCATTCGCTCTTGTTTACCGAAATATTGGCGATCTTGGTTTTTGCCTTGGGAAAATAGGTCATGACAATTTTGCGGCACAGGGCCACGAAGTCCGCCGAGGGGGCCATAAGGTAGATCTGCAGGTTCCGGTTGGCGTTAAGCTCCTGGTACCTGTTGATAAGCATGTCCACGTCTTTGTACAGGGGAGTCTCGCTCTGGATAAGCTTTAACAACTGGAGGGCTTTCGCCATGTCGTTCTTGCTAAGGTAGACCTGGGCAAGCTTGTAGCGGAGTTCCACCAGAATATCGCTTTTGATGTTTTGGTGCCGCAGGCCAATCTCGAAATCCTGAATGGCCGCGTCTTCCTGGTGCTGTTCCAGGTTGATAGTACCGGAAAGCAGGCAGGCGCGGGGGCCCATGACGGGATCCGCCCGCATGTGGTTAAACAGCCGCAGGGCCTGGTCGGCCTGGTTTGCCTCGTAGTAGCACTCCCCCAGCGTAAACAGGGATTCCTTGTCGTCCGGGGCCAGATCTATGGCCTTGCGGATGTAGTTCATCGCCTCTTTTGCCTTTTTTACGCGGAACAGCGCATGCCCCAGGTAACGCAGGGCGGCGGAGCTTTCCGGGTCCTGTTTCCGGGCCTGGTCCAGAAGCTGAATGGCCCGTTCGTAGTTTTTCCGCTGGAATTCCAGGTAGCCCAGGTTGTAGTTCACCTCGAAATTGTCCTGGCGAATGGCGCGGGCGGCGGACAGGCCCTTGAGGGCCTCGTTAACCATGTTCTGCTTGAGGGCCGCGATGCCGTACCGCATGTTCGCCTCGAACTCGTCAACCCCCGAATTCCCCCCCCCTGTTTCGATAAGGGTTTCGTAGGTTTTCATGGCATCGGGCCAGGCGTCGTCCTGGAAAAAGACATCCCCCATTTCCTGCAGGGCCTGGGGATCCCGGGGGTTCTGGCTGAGCCGCCTGGTGGCGCTTCGTATGATCGCGTCTTTTCCCCGCGACCGCCGCCCCCTGTCACCGGATTTCCCGTCTCCTTTGCGGCTCATGATAATCATGAAAACAACCACAACAGCCGCAAGTCCGATTACCGCAATTAGGATAGGGACTATTCCACTCATGGGTACATTATCGGCACGTTTTTGCAGCCTGTTCAACCGGAATCCCCAGGGCCAGCGCATATACACATGGGAATATTGCGGTGGACAGGAAAACCAGGGGAAGCAAAACGCCTATGCCGGCCACGCTTGCGTTGCGCCAGGAGGTTCCTCCTCATTTCCTGCCGTTCAGATAGCGCAAAGCTTCGTTCAAGTGTCCGCCACAGGCGTTTTGCTTCCCCTGCCCACTGCAATTTCCCATACCTTATGCGCTGGCCCTGCCAGAGTCCTAGGCGTGGTTGACAAACGGGTAAACCCCGCCTAAATTTTCTTTGAATTGGCCCCGATGTACCGATAATTGGAGTTGTGGTTCTACAATGGCAGGTCTGACAGCCGGGGGCCGGGTTTTACCGGCTATTCCGGGCTTTTGGGAAAGGAGCAGGACCAATGGTCGCAACTATTGGCATTAAGATAGCTAACGGCGAGTTTTACCCCATCATTGACGAAAATTCCAGCGTCAAAAAGCGGCTTGTGCTTACCACGGTTCATGATAAACAGCACAGTGTGCAGATCGATCTGTACAAAAGCTTTACCAGGACTATGGCCGACGGGCTCTACATCGGCAGTCTGGTGGTGGAAGACATTAAGGCCAAGCCCAGGGGGGAACCTTCCATCGAGATGATCATTTCCTGCGACGCGGAAGGCCATATCAGCGCGGAAGCCCTGGATCTGGACACGGGTTCCGGCGGGCAGCACCAATATTTGAGCGTATCCTTAAAATCCCTGGACGAGACCAGCCGCGACATCGAGCTTCCCGATTTTGAACTGGAACAGCATGAGGGCGGGGGGCTCTACGGCCGGGCCAGCGCCATCAAGGACCAGGGGGGGAAAAAACAGGGGAAGCGGCTTTGGCCTTTGGTGATCATCCTGGGCGTCCTGGTGATCGCCGCCTGCCTGGCCCTGTTCTTCTTCCTGCTCCACGGCAGAAATATTTTAGGCGCATCGCGGTCCGGGGCGGGCGTCCCGGAAACCCAAAGCGCCCAGCCGGGTGCGGCGGACCCGCCGGAAGCTCCAAGCACCCCGCCCGCAGCCCAGAGCGCCCAACCCGCAGCCCAGAGTGTCCCGCCTGCAACCCCAAGCGCCCAGTCTGCAGCCCCAAGCGCCCCCCCGGTTCAGCCTGAAGCCCCGGCGGCCCCGCCCCCGGTTATTAAAGCGCCGGAGCGGGCCGAACCTGTCCCGGAGCTAAGCAGAAAACGGAACCCCCCGGTGGCTTCCTACAAGGTCCCGGCGCTTATCCCCAAAAACGGGGCGGCCTACAAGATCCGCTGGGGGGATACCCTGTGGGACATTGCGGAAGCCTTCTACCGGAATCCCTGGCTTTACCCCCGGATTGCCCGGTATAACGGTATCAGAAACCCGGATCGTATCATTTCCGGTACCACCATCCGCATACCTCCGAAAAATTAGATCCCTCAAAGCCCCGCTGCTTGCACTGCCCTTATGCCTCCTCTGCTCCTGCGCCCAAAGCGGGGCGCAGAGCTGGACGGATGGCAGTTTCCGGGCCTATTACCTGGGTCTGCGGGCCCTGGAGCTTGGGCCTGCCGCCCCGGAATCCGCCGGCGGGGCGGTTTTACAGGACGGTTCGGCCCCCGATTCCCAGGACAGGGCCTACGCCTATTTTGAGACGGCCCTGAAAAGTTCCAACCCGTATGTCTCAAACGACGCCGCCGGACAGTTGATCCTCCCCCTGCTGCGGGGGGAACTGGAGACCCTTGCCGGCCGTCTGGGCGGGGGAAAGGCAGGAGGCGCGGTTCCCCGGCCCCTGCTGGCGGCGGCCCTCTACAGCCTGGGCCGCTACGGGGAGATTGTCGCGCTGTACGAAGATTTCGCCGTACCGGCGGCTGTTCCGGCGTCTGACGCGGCGGCTGTCCCGGCGTCTGGCGCGGCAGCCGGGACAGCGTCTGGTTTGGCGGCCGAACTGGCGGCCTGGGACAGCCTGTTCCCTTATCTGGCCCGGCTGCGAATCGCCGCGCCGGCGGAGGGGCTAAAGGATCTGCTCTTTGGGGCGGCGTCCGGCCAGGGCCTTGGCTGGGCTGCGGAAGAGATAATCCGTGCATCCCCGGATTTTTTGAGCGAAACGGAGGAAGTCGTGCTGAAGGGCCGCCGTGCGGTCGCCCGTTCCGCGTTTGAAGCCGGCCTTGTCCTGTTC
>JAISMQ010000239.1 GCA_031276685.1 Treponema sp.
CCGGCTCCGTTACCTCCGGGGCGGAATCCGCCCGGGCCGCCGGCTTGCACAAGGCCCCCAGTACGAACAACAAGCAGCCCAGCCGCCGGACACCCATAGAAGCACTTTACCCCAAGGCCCGGCCCCGCGCAACCGGAGATACTCAGGGCCCCTCCGGCGGGCCGCTTACAGTTGGTCGGGGAACAGGGAGCCCGCCGGATCCGGCGCGGCCAGGGTTTCCCGGTGGAGTTCCCGGTTCAGTATGGACAGGATAAGCACGGTCCCCTCCGGAAGCTGGTAGGGCACGGTAAAATTCCCGCCCCGGTACGGGATGTTGATAAGCTGCTCCCGTTCCCCGCCGGGGGCCAGGGCCTCGAGCCGCATGGCCAGCGGGTAGGGGTTCATCGGCACGGTGTAGCTGAACAGGCCGAACAGCTCCCCCTCGGGAACTTCGGGGGGGATGTTTACCAGCAGGCTGACCGGGGTGTTCGCCGAAGCCTGGGTTTCCGCCGGGGGCTCCTGGTACACCACGGTCCCGCCCGTTTCGCCGGCGCGGCTGGGCCGGAGGCTGAAAACAAAGTCCAGCCCCTCCCTGCCCAGCAGGGCCAGGGCGTCCGCGACATTCAGCCCGGTAAAGCGCGGGACCGTTATAATGGCGTTCTCCGGCCCCCGGCTTACGACAAATTCCAGCACGGTGGGCCCCGATATGCCCGATCCGGGCTCCGGTTTTTGCTGCAGGATGGTCCCCGGCGCCTCGTCGGAATAGTCGTACATCAGGGGTTCTTTAAGAGAAAGCGGGGCCAGGCCCGAAGCGCCCGCCTCCGCGAACATGGCCTGCAGATCCATCCGCACGTCGTTAATATCGCGGCCCCGGTAATCTTCGACCGTGTTGACCAGCACGCCCCGGCTTACCACCAGGCTGATCCGGCGGCCCGCCTTGACCAGGGCGCCGAAATTAGGGTCCTGCTCCAGGACAAGCCCCTTGTCAAAAGAGGACTGGGTATAGCGCAGGCTTATCCGCGGGTAAAGCTCCTTCTGCTGCAGTTCCAGCAGGGCTTCCGTCAGCTCCTTACCCCGGACATCGGGGACCATCGTCTCCTCCGCCCCCCTTACGGCGATAAAAAAAATGGAAACGGCGATAAGCCCCACAAAGACCAGAAGCCCCACCGCCATCGATATAAAGAGCTTGAGGTGGTTGGCGACATACGCTTCTACAGCGTCAAGGTCGAAATTTATAAAACCCATTATTCAATCCGGTTTTCCCCAAGCCGCCGGCCGATAAAATTCCGCGCCCCGTTCAGAAAAGCCCGCCACTCAAGGGCCTTCTTCGCCTCGTACTGCAGCATGACCAGGGCCAGGACCCCGTCCCCAGTTTGTACCAGTATCCCCCGTTCCTTGTCTACGCCCAGGACCGTCCCGGGCGGGCGCGTTCCGGGCAAAACCGCCCCGCCTTCCGGCAGATCCGCCGTGCGGATGTAGAGGCGGCGGTCCCCGTCCGTGGTCCAGGACAGGGGCCAGGGGGTGTAGGCCCGGATCTGGGCCTCGATACGCCGGGCGCTCATATTCCAGTCGATCCGCCCGTCCCCCCTGGAAAGAAGGCCGCAGAAGCTGGCCTTTTCCGGATCCTGGGGCCGGCCCCGCGCGCGCCCTTCGGCAATGTCCCGCACGACGCCGGGGAGCAGCAGCGCCGCCCGGCGGGCCATTTCCGCGCCCAGGCTGGCGGCCGTCTCCCGTCCCGCCAGGGGGACGGCTTCCTGGGCCAGTATGTCCCCGCAGTCCGTTTCAAGGGCAAGCCGCTGGACGCTGATCCCCGTCTCCCGGTCCCCGTTCAGAATAGCCTGCGGAATCGGGGCCGGCCCCCGGTAGGCGGGCAGCAGGCTGGGGTGGACGTTGATCCCCCCCAGCGGGAACAGGGCGAGGAATTTGGGGCCGAAGATCCGGCCGTAGGCAAAGGAAACAAGCAGGTCCGGACGCAGCGCCCCGACCTCCCCCCGCGCCGCGCCCCCCAGCCGTTCCGGCTTAAGGATAGCCGGGGGCTGCCGCCGCGCCCGCTCGAAACGCCCCGCCAAAGCCAGGGCCGCCGCCGCCACCTCGGTCGGTTCCGGCTTCCCGCTCCGGCCCCGGGGGCTGTCCGGATTGGTCAGCACCCCCGCAAGCTCGAAGCCCCCCGCGCCGCCCTCCGCGCCGCAGCCCGGCGTATCCGCGCCTTCCAGCGCCAGGGCGGCCAGACTCTCCAGCGCCGGGACGGCAATCGCCGGGCTTCCCGCGTAGACAATCCTCATTATTTCCCCGGCCGCGCCAGAACCTGCCGCTCCATCTTTGCAAGCAGACGGTTCCGCTTGGGGACCGAAAGCCGGTCGATAAACAGCACCCCCTCCAGGTGGTCGTACTCGTGAAGGATCACCCTGGCCAGAATACCGTCCGCGTCCATCGTAAACGGCCGCCCCTTCTCGTTCCAGCCCTGGATCTGCACAGCCTGCGCCCGGATCACGTCGGCCCATGCGCCGGGAATGGAAAGACAGCCCTCCTCGTACTTCGCCGTCTCCGCCGAGGTAGCCGTAATCGAAGGGTTGATAAACACCCGCGGCACGTCGCCCCCCACGTGAACCACGAAGATCCGCTTCATAAGCCCGACCTGCGGCCCCGCCAGCCCCACGCCCGTCCCGGCGTGAACAGCCTCGATCATCTCCCCCGCGATAGCCCTACTCCCGTCGTCTATGTCCTTAACCGGCTCCGCCTTTTGCCGGAGCAGGTCGTTTCCCAGCGTAAGAATAGTCATAACGCCCAATACTACCGGAATCCCCGCCCAAAAACAACGCGCCACAAGATTTCGGGCGCCCCGCCAAGCCCCTGCCCATACGCAGCAGGTTGGGACGGGGCCAGAAATGTACGCGGGGATACTGCCATAGGGGTGAGGGACGACTTAATTTTTCAGGTTTTCGATAACCATATCGAGTTCACGGGCTAGTTTTTCAAGAAAATTGGCTTTGATTGTTTCTATATTGATTTCCAGCGAAGATTTTTCGCTCTGTATCATCGTTTCATCATAAAATAACTGATAAGCATCAATATCTAAGGCAGTGGCAAGCTTCCCAATAAAGGCAAAAGAGGGCTTTCCACTCCCACTCTCAATCTGCCTAATATACGAATGGGCTGCGTTGCACCGTTCAGCCAGCAGTTTTTGGGAAAAACCTCTGGTTTTACGCCATTTTTTTACATTTTTGACAAAAAGCTGGTTCAAATCCATGTTTGCTATTCAGTTACCCCCCCCTTGGCTCATTTTGAATGACAAAACATCGAAAAACTTGTAGTTTAGTTGAAATTTGTGATGTTTGTCATGAAGAATTCGCAGAAATATCAATACAACCGAATAGCAGCCGCCCATATTTTATATTCTATAGGTGTCTCTTTTTTGAGATTAGAGACACTTGACACGTACATAACGTATGTTATATGATCGTCATAGGTGTACAATTCTCGGAAGATACCATTGGGCGATGAAAATTTGTGGCTAGTTTCCCCTCTGGGCAAACTGCCGGAGGAGGGTGAACCCAAGGTGTATGAAATATCATATACACGGGTATCGAATG
>JAISMQ010000292.1 GCA_031276685.1 Treponema sp.
GCGGGCCCGCGCGGGGGCTCCCGCCCGGGCGGCGAAACCGGCCCGGCGGGCCGCGCGGGGGGGGAGGGGGCCGGTGATGATGAGGGCCGGGGGGGACGCGCCGAAGTTGAAGCGCATCCGGCCCGCCTGGCGCGGGGCCGCCGGGGGCGCGGCCGGCGGGGACACGGGGGCCGCGTTTTCCGGGGCGCCGGGGCCGCGCGGGTTGTTCACGGGGCGGGCTCCGTCTGCGCGGTGTTCCGTATGACCATGCCGGAAAGGTACAGGGCGCCGGGGCTTCCCGGATGTTCCGGGACGGTTTCCGCGAAGATGCCGAAGGTCTGGGCGTCCAGGGCCTGCCGGGCGGTTTTGGTGTCCACGGTTTTGAGGAACGACAGGCCGTGGCTGTGGCAACTATGCTCGATGATGAATTCCAGATCGCTGACGCCCACGAGGAGGACCACGGCGTAGTTCTTGCGTTTTGCCTGGGAGACGACCTGGTCGATGGCGTCCTTGTAGACCATGATGTTTTTGATGGTCCGTTTGAAGTACCGGAAACTGCGGCGGAGGATCTCGTTGGCGCCGTCGATGGTGACGGCGTACTGGATGTTCCGGCGGTTGAGTTTTTTGGCGGTGATCCAGCCTTTTTGGGCGAGGCGCTTGAGGACGGAGTTGGTCATGCCCAGGGATGTCCCGGCGATATGGGCGAGGTCGCGCTGCCGCAGGGGGGCGTCCCGCCCGATTGAGGCGTAGATGTTCTCCAGGATGAGGAATTCGGTGTCCGGGGAGCTGGCAAGGGTGTTGGTCATCTGTCGCGCCTGGGGGGTTGCCGGAATGGACCGGCCGGAGGCCGGCCATGCAGGCAAGGGGGGGCCAGGGTAAACGCGGGCCGCAGGCCCGCCTGGGGAAAAGACGCCCGGTAACAGGCCCCCCCTTTTAGGGGTACCGGACGCGGGAGGCGCTGGGCATACGGGGTACGCAGACGGCCGGAACACGTTCTGCTGCTGCCGTATGTTGTTCAAACATTGAACAACATAGCATATCGGCCCCTAGTCCGCAAGGTTGTAGATGAGCGATTCGATGAATCCGAGTAGTTCCGAGCGGATGATGGGGCTGGGCTGCGCGGCTTCCCGCAGGTTTTGCCGCCATTGGGCGGAAAATTCCTGGGCGTCCCGGAAGCTGAGGGGGAGGCGTTTGCCGGTGAGGGAGGTTTCGCTGTTTCTGTCCCTAAGCACACATTCCCCGGCGAAGACGACGCGCAGATCGGTGAGGATGTTCTTCCGGTTTTTCATGATGAAGATAAGGACGCCGCCGCCTGAGCCGCTGTCCCGGTTCCCGAACTTGCGGTAGGCGCTGAAATCCCACTGGTCGAGGGGGATTCTGACGCGGGTAAGGAGTTCCTGCGTCTTGAGGGTCGGATTCGCGGGGGAGGAAAAGCGGGAGGCGGAGATCCACCGGGAATTTTGGGAGCCGCGCAGTTCGTAAACGGCGTCCAGGGCGATAAGGGGGGCGGCGCAGTCCAGGAGGTAGCCGGGGTTGCAGATGTTGCCCCCGATGGTGGCAAGGCCCCTGAGCTGGGGGCCGGCGATGCCTTCCAGGGAGCGGGTGAGGGCTTCCGGCACGATCTTGCCCAGCCGGGTGATGTCCCGCAGTTTTACCATGGCGCCGATTTCGAGGTACTGCTCGGTGCGGCTCATGCGTCTGAGTTCGGGGACTTCGCCGAGGGAGAGGATGCTTGCGGGGAGTCTGAGTTCGGATTCCGCCTGGCTGCGGATGATCTGGGTGCCCCCGGCGAAGGGGACGGCCTCCGGGAAGCGGGTCCAGGCGCCGAACAGTTCGCCGAAGCTGCGGGGGAAAAAGACCTGGTTAAGCTGATCGGCCATAGATCCTTCTTTGGCGGATCTCCGCGGCGGCCTGAACGGCGGCTACCAGGGTGTCGGGATCGGTACAGCGGCAGCGGATGCCGCTATAGGCGTTGAGGATGTCCTGCCGCTCGGGCCGGGGGATCCGTTCCAGCAGGGCTTCGGCGGCGAGGATCTTCCCGTTTTCGCAGATCGCGCAGTTCCACAGCGCGGCGCGGGAAAAGCCTTCCACGATGTCCTGGTACTCGACGGTCTGGGAAAAGCCATCGATGGTGATGATCTCGCTGCCCCGGACGCGGAAGGCGGGGATTAGGCAGGACTGGACGATGAGCCCGTTGAAGATCACCGTGCAGGCGCCGCAGCAGCCGGTAAGGCAGCTTGCCTTGGTGCCCTGAAGGGCGAAGGAGTCCCGCAGTATGTCCACCAGGCGGAGTTCCGCGCCGCCGCGCACCACTACGTCTTCGCCGTTGAGGATAAAGCCGATGGTCATGGTTCCGCCTCCCCCCCCGGTTCCTGCGGTTTTTGGCCGAGGATCTCCCAGATGTCGTCGGGTCCCAGGGGGATCTTTACGCAGCAGCGGTCGACGGCCTGGGAGACGGCCTGGACATAGGCGGCGGGCACGCAACTGAAGGGGAGATCCCCGATGCCCTTGGGCTCCGTGGCGGAGTTCCAGAGGAAATCGACGTGGATGGGGGGGATGTCGGCGGGGTTGGGGAGGCCGTAATCGGAGATCCGGGAGGGGCTGAGTGCGCCGTCCCGGTATTCGAGGCGCTCGCGCGAGGCCCAGCCCAGGGCCTGGGCGGCGGCCAGCTTGAGGCTGCGGCGGGCCCGCCCTTCCGAAAGGATCTTGCCGCCGTCCGCCGCTATCCAGATCCCCCGGACGGAGGGGGTGTAGGTCCTGTCCTCGATTTCGACTTCCACGACCGCGGCCCCCCAGCCGGGCAGGCTCCGGCTTTCCAGGTCCATGTCCGCGGGGAAGCCGGAGGGCGCGCCGGCTGCCGGATCCCCGGGGCCTTCGCCTTCGGCGGCCCCGCAGCTTTGGCGGACGGTGATGGGCAGGGGGTCCCGGAAGCGCTGGTTTCTGATGGTTTCGCAGCTTACGCGGATAAGGCCGCCGAGGGCGCTGATGCTGCGGGACAGGGTCGCGGGGCCGGAATCGGGGCCTGAGTCCAGGGGGACGACCCGGACATCCTCCACGGCGAGGATCTCCCGCGCTATGGCGGACCATACGTCGGCGAATTCGCGGCCGGCCTCCAGGCTGGTGCGGATCTCCAGGGAGCCGTCTATGTTCAGCGTAACTTCCGCTTCGCAGGCGGTCGCGCCGGGGTAGAGCAGGCCGCTCCCCTGCCAGCCCAGGGCGATGCCGATACCCCGCAGGGTTTCCGGCCGGGAGGGGGGGCTTTCGCGGCGCCGCTGCCGGAGCAGTTCGTAGCTTGCCCATTTGCGGTAGTAGCTGCTCATCGAGGCCGCCGTGTCCAGGAGCTGTTCGACGGGGGCCTCGTCCCGGAGGGGGATGAAGCCCGCGAGGCCTTCCTTGCCGGGGCGGTTGTTCTTCCGCCATTCGGCGGGGTCCAGGGCGAGGGCGTCGGCGATCCGGGACTGGTGGCGCTCCATGGCGAAGGCGCCCTGGGCCGCGCCGAAGCCGCCCAGCGGGCCCTGGGGGGGGATGTTGGTCCTGATCGCCCGCGCCCTGATGTCCAGCGCCCCCCGGCCCGCGATTCCCATGACGGCGAGGCAGCTTTGATCGAGGATCTCCCGCGCAAAAACCCCCTGGGCGCCGAGGTCCAGCGTCATGTCGATGCGGGTCCCCAGGATCTCCCCTTTTTCGCCCAGGGCGCTTTGTATCTCCGTGACCGAGCTGTTCCGCTTGGGGGAGTAGCGGAAGTCCTCCTCCCGGCTGAGGAGGAGCCGCACGCTCCGCCGGACGACGGAGGCGGCCAGCGCCGCCTGGCAGGCGACAAGGGAGGGGTACCATATTTTGCCGTCCAGGGGCAGGCCGGTATCGGCGGGCCGGGTGGCGACCGCGTCATTGCCGATCCCCAGCACGGCGGCAACGGAGCGGGACACGTGGTAGGGCCACTGGGTGGCGGTGTGGATGACGAAGGGGGGCCGGCCGGGGCCGCCGCCTGAGTACTCCGCGATGGCCCCGACGGGCTCGCTGTAGCCGTGTTCCTGGATCCCGGTCGAATAGACGCCGCCGACGATCCGCGCCGCCCCCGCGAAGGCGGCCTCCGGGTCGCCGCGCCGGAAGCCGCGCTCGGCGAACAGGCCGCCGTCCGGGGGGCGGGCCGCGGTATTGCTTGCGGGGGCGGCCCAGACCGGGTCCTCCTCCCGCGCCAGGACCCGGTACTGCCGGGCGTAGGCGCAGAGCTTTGCCTGATCGGGGCCTACGAGCAGGGCGACCGGCTCCCCCAGGTAGGAAAGCTCTTCGCTGGCCAGGACGGGGACCGGAAAATCCGCCAGTTCGTTCTTCCCCGGGATGTCGGCGGCGGTGACGAGGGTGTAGGCCCGTTCCAACTGGGGCCCTTCTACGGACAGGAGGCGGCCCCTGGGGACCGGGGACCGGATCGTAAGCGCGAAAAAAGCGGATGGGCAGGGGATGTCTTGAAGCAGGGGGACGCTCGCCATCTTTTAGGCAGTATAGCGGGCGGCGGTGCTTTGTACCAGATCGATGACCTGCCGGACGGCCGCCCCGTCCATGCCGGGCCAGATGGGGAGGGAAATTTCCCGCTTGAACGAGGCCAGGGAATGGGGCAGATCCTCCGGTTCCAGCTTATGGGCCTTCCGGTAGTAGGGCATGATGTGGAGGGGGATGAAGTGGACGGAGACGCCGACCCCCCCCTCCTGGAGCCGGGCGGCGAATTCGTCCCGCCCTATGCAAAGGCTGTCCGGGTTAAGCCGCAGGGGGTACAGGTGCCGGGCGTCGGCCGGGATTGAGGGGGGGATGCTGAAATGCGGGTCGGCCCCGAAGGCCGAATCGTAGGCGGCCGCGATTTCGCGCCTCATCCGCAGGAGATCCCAGGCCCGGCCCAGTTGGACCCGGCCGATGGCGGCAAGCAGGTCCGGGAGGTTGTACTTGTAACCCGCCTCCACGACCTCGTAGTACCAGGAGGCCCGCGAATCGGTGTAGCGGTTCCAGATGCTGCGGTCTATGCCGTGGGACCGCATAAGGGAGACCCGGCCCGCCAGATCGCGGTCGCCGCAGACCACCATGCCCCCCTCCCCGGTGCTGATCGTCTTGGTCGCGTAGAACGAGAAGACCCCCAGGTCGCCGATGGCGCCCGCGTCGGCCCCCGGCGCGGCGGGATCGGGGCGGCAGTACGAGGGGAACGAGTGGGCCGCGTCTTCGACGACTCTAAGGCCGTAGCGGCGGGCCGCCGCCATGACGGAGGCCATGTCGCAGGGCAGGCCGCCGTAGTGGACGGGCACGACGGCGGCGGGCCGCCCCGCCGGGCCTGAGCCTTCGCCCCGCTCCCCCGGCCGGGGGGGGTAGGGGGGGAGGCCCCGCGAAAGCCGGGCGAGTACGGCTTCCAGGGCCGCGCCGTCCATGTGGAAGCCGCCGGGGGCCACGTCGACAAAGACCGGCTGGGCGTCCAGGTAGCGGACGACTTCGGCGGTGGAGGTAAAGGTGTAGGAGGGGAGCAGGACCAGGTCGCCGCGCCGGACGCCGCAGGCTTCCAGCGCCAGGTGGAGCCCCGATGTGGCGGAATTCACCGCCAGGCAGGGCGGGGCGGGAAGCGGGGGCGCCGTTTCCTGCCC
>JAISMQ010000018.1 GCA_031276685.1 Treponema sp.
CCCTAAACCCGTCGCTTGAAAACGGCAACTCTCCCAATATTCACAGGATTGTCGGAGGTGGTTCCAGTACGGCACATAGCGACAACCATGCGTACTCCGGCATGACAATAACAACTGTCGGAACCTATACGGCTGACACTGATGTAAGCGGCAAAGACGGCGCCGACTGCGCCGCACAGCCCGCGCAGTCCGTCTATGAGGGGCTTGGCTGGGACTTTGCCACGGTCTGGAAAATGGGGAGCGATGGCTACCCCGTCCTGCGGTGGCAGGATTAAGCCTGGTACAATAACGTTGCTGCGCCGCTGCGTTGCGGCGGCGCAAAGGAGCCTTGGGCAAAAACATGATGAACAAACGGCAAAAAACGGGGCTGGCTCTGGGCCTTGCGGTATGGTTTCTTGTTTTGTTTTCCGGCTGCGAAGGGTTATACGGCAAACTGGGCGGCGCGGACAAAACTGACGCGCTCTATCCCGGCGACCCGGACTTTGAACGTATCATGTTTTCCCTGTCCGGCGCATGGTACTCCCACTACGCCGGGGTAGGACGTCTTGACGGCTACCGGATCGGGAAGTGGGGCGAACACTCGGCGCTGATACCGCCTGAAAAAAAGGCCCTGTTTCCAAATATCGACATACATACTCTCTACACCGGATCGGATGTTACCGCGCCTGCAAGCCCTGTTCCCGGCGATTACTTTGTCCTCTACGATGATACGGTTTACGGTCAACCGGATAAAGAGGCCGGGGGAAACGGCGGCTGGGGCACGGTTTCCCGCTACATCGGTATTGTCAGGGCGATTGGCGTCTTTAACAAGGACCCAAACCGGGGCGTTGTTGTCATTCAATACCTTAAAGGCTGCGCCCCGCAGTGGGACGAGGACATAAAAAACGGGCAGCGGCCTTTTTTGGGTATCTACTACCGTATTCTTGATAAGGATACGGTTCAGATAGCCAACGCGGTAAATCTGGAGGCCATGTACAACGGGGAGAAGTACTACACCGAAACGGCGACCTTGCAGGAAGCTATCGAGCTTAACACTGCGGAAAACGAGGCGGAGTTTATTTCCAGGGGCGCAGTGATTCCGCAGGACAGGGAGCAGTAAACATGTCGTTCCGTAAAAATTGGCGGCGCGGCGCGGCGGGCCGCGCATGGCTCGCGGCGGTTCTTCTGGGCCTGTGCGCGGGGGGCTCCCTTTCCGCGCAGGAGGACGGGGACTACGACGATTACCTTGACTTTGGCGAGGACGAGGAGGGGATCACGATCTTCGGCGCGCCGGAAACCACCCAGCAGATGACGGTGATCACCAGGGACGAAATAGAAAAACGGAACGCCCGGGATCTGGCCTCCCTGCTTGAAGAAACCCTGGACATGAGCGTTACCCGCTACGGCGGCGGCTACGGAAACCAGACGGAGCTAAACCTGCGGGGTTTCGATACGGAACGCATCGCCATTCTGGTAGACGGGGTGCCCGCCAACTCCCCCCGGTCCGGTGAATTTGACCTGGGCCAGATCGATATTAACAATGTTGAGCGTATCGAGGTAATCTACGGCGGTTCCGACACCAAGTACAACGTTTCAGGCGCCCTGGGGGGCCTTATCAACATTGTCACGGTAAAAAAACAGCCCCGGGGGCTTGGGCTTGAGGCCGCGCTATCCAACACGGGCTACCTGCCGGGGAAGTACAACAGCCGCCACGAGGAAACAATAGGGGGCCCTAATGCTGAAGATCTGGCGGATATGCAGTCCCTTAGTTTTGCTGCGGGCTACGGCGCGGAGAAATTTTCGTGGAGGGCATCGCTGTACGGGAACCGGGCGGGTAATCACTACCTGTACCAGGATGACTACGGTTTTGCGCGGCGCAAAATAAGCAACGAGGTTTTTGACGTGGGGGGCGGCGCGGTCTTCGCGCTGGACCTGCCCGATACCGCAACGCTGGTTTTTGATACAAAGACCTATTACACCCATAAAAACTTTCCGGTAACGCCCAACTCAACGGGCAGCGCGGCGGCGGACGACTTCCAGGTGACGGAAAACGTACTGTTCAACGCGCCGTTTATCTTTCACCGCGATCTGGGCGCGGAAGCGTCCCTAAGCTACCAGTACTCCATCACCAAATACGGGACGACTACCAAGAGTTTTGACCACTACATTACCGGCATAAACCGCTGGAACTGGTACCCCGGCGAAAAAATCACCCTTCGGGCGGGCTCGGACTGGCGGTTCCTGTACATCGATTCCCGGAGCGCGACGGAAACCCAGCCGGTAAAAACCGGGAACCAGGGGGGGCTCTACCTGACGGGGGAATTCCTGCCGCTGAAACAGTTGATGATCATAGTTTCCGCCAAGGGCGTTACCGATACAAAAGAGGCCGTCGTCGTTCCAAAGCTGGGGCTCCGCTGGGATGTAACACCTTCGTTTGTGCTTAAAAACAACTACTTTAGGAGTTTCAAGTTTCCCGACTTTGACGACCTTTACTACCGCAGCCTTGACAGTTTTTTTGTGGGCAACCCGGGCCTGAAAGCGGAAGACGGCATTGGGGCCGATCTTACCGGGGAATTCACGGCGGGCAGGTTGTTCAGCATCAATGCCACGGTTTACGGACAGTACACCACCGATTCTATTCATTGGGTAAAAAGCGCGGGGGGGCGCTGGTCCCCCGAAAATATCGGGACCGCCTGGTTTGCCGGCCTTGACGCCCGGCCCGGCCTGACGCTGCCCCTTAAGCGGGGCAAAACCGTTACGCTCGGCCTGAGCTACCAGTTCCAGTTGAGCTGGCTTTTGAACGGCAGCCTGGGTTTTAAGGACAGCTTCCGCATACCGTATATGCCCACCCACATTATCGGCGGCTCGGTGGATCTGAAATGGAAAACAGGATCCCTGCTCGTTTCCGCGCATTACGAATCGACCCGCTATGCCGACACTCTGAACCAAATGGCCCTGGCCCCGTATTGCGCGGTACACCTGACCTATAACCAGGGCATAGGCAGCAACATCACCCTGTTTGGTTCCCTGCGGAACATCCTGAACGCCCGCTACGAATCCTTTGCCGGGTACTATATGCCCGGCGTGTCGCTGATCCTGGGCCTGCGGGCAAAACTGCCGCCCCCCGGGGAAAGCCCCGAAGCTGCGGGGCGGGATTAGGGGCGGGGGAAGACGTTCCGCCCCCGCTTCTGCTATCGTACAGCATGATCGTTTCAAACGGGTTCCGGCATGGCTGACGGTGTGCCTGACGGCATAGCCGGCGGCACGTCCCGCAGCGGCAATGCGTATAATCTGACCAACGGCACAATTATAAAAAAACTCCTTACCCTGGCAGTGCCGATTATCGCCAGCAACCTTATGCAGATGGCCTACAACCTGACCGATATGTTCTGGCTGGCCAGGCTGGGGCCCAACGCGGTAGCCGCCTCCGGGGCGGCGGGAATGTACATGTGGCTGTCCATGGGCTTTCTGCTGATCGGGAGAATGGGGACGGAGATCGGGGTAAGCCAGTCCCTGGGCCGGGGTGATAAAAAAACGGCCCTGGGTTACTTTCAGAATTCGCTGGCGCTGGCCCTGGTAACGGGGTTTTTGTTCGGCGCCTTCCTGCTGATCTTCCGGCGGCCCTGCATTGGGTTTTTCCGCTTTAGGGAAGAGCAGGTTACCCGGGACGCGGTCGCGTACCTTTCGATTGTCGCGGCCTTTATGCCGGTGAATTTTGCGATGGCCGTACTGGGGGGGGCCTTTACTGCGGCGGGAAACTCCCGTACCCCCTTTATCGTCATGGCTATCGGCATTGCCGCCAATGTCGTGCTGGACCCGCTGTTTATCCAGGTGCTGGGCCTGGGGGTCGCGGGGGCGGCAATGGCGACGGTTATTTCTCAAAGCCTGGTGCTGGCAAGCGTACTGGTCGGGTATTTTTGCCTGGGGGTAAAACCCTTCCCCGGCTTCCGCATGTTCGGCCCCGTTGAAAAATCAAAAATAACACAAATACTAAAGTGGGCAATGCCGATTGCGCTTGAAAATATCTTTTTCTGTTTTTTGTCGATGGTTACCAGCCGTATCGAAACCGCCTTTGGGGCCAGCGCCGTGGCGGTAAGCAGAATCGGCTCGCAGTTAGAATCCCTGTCGTGGCTTATCGGCGCCGGTTTCGGTTCCTCGCTGGTGGTGTTTATCGGGCAGAACTACGGCGCGGGACGGGAGGACCGGATTAGGGAGGTGATACGGATCTCCGCGCTTGTCCTTTCGCTGTGGGGGCTGTTTGTTACGGCCTTTATCTGGTTCGGCGGGCCCTTCGTGTTCGCCCTGTTTTTCCCGGACCGGGAACTGCTGGGGCTGGGCACAAAGTACCTGCACATCCTTGCATTCTGCCAGCTTTCGATGAATGTGGAAGCGGTGGGCAGCGGGGCCTTCAAGGGCATCGGCAAAACCATCCCCCCCTCGGTGGTGATAATCGGCACCAACGTACTCAAGCCGCTGTTTGCCTGGGCGCTGTCCCGCACCAGCCTGGGGCTCTACGGAGTGTGGATCGGCGTCGTCATTTCCGCCAATCTGCGGGGGATCTGTATGAACCTGTGGTACGCCGCCGAAAACCGCCGGCGTAAGTCGAATCAAGTCTCCCCGGCATAGCCGGGGGTTTGCGTAAAATAATTTTTTCGGGAGGTTTGTCCATAATGTGTCTACATTATGGACAGACTCTAATTAGGCCAGTTCCTGGCGCA
>JAISMQ010000249.1 GCA_031276685.1 Treponema sp.
GGGCGCGGTTTCCTGGTCCGGCACGGCCCTGGAGATCCGGCGGGCGGACGCGGAACGCAGCGCGGAACCCATGCTGCAGGTCCGGGATCTTGCGCTGCGGGGGGCCGGGGGTCCGGCGATCATCGACAGCGTCAGCTTCGATGTGTACGGCGGCGAGATTCTGGGGCTTGCCGGTATTGCCGGAAGCGGCCAAAAAGAACTGTGCGAGATCATCGCCGGCCTTGCCAGGGCGGACTCCGGCTCCGTCCGCTTTATGGGCGAGGAGATCCTGGGCCTTTCCCCCCGGATCATCAGGGCGCGCGGGATCAGCCTGAGCTTCGTCCCCGAAGACCGGCTGGGCATGGGCATGGTGGGGGGCATGAGCATCACCGACAATATCCTCCTCAAGTCCTACGATTCAGGCCGGGGCATCCTGGTGGACCGCGCCGGAGGCCGGGAACGGGCGGAGAGGATCGTCGAGCGTTACGGGGTGGTTACCCCTTCGGTACGGCACCTGGTAAAGAAACTGTCCGGCGGGAACATCCAGAAGGTCCTCCTGGGCCGGGAGATAGAGACGCGGCCCCGGCTCCTCATTACCGCCTACCCGGTCCGGGGCCTCGACATCGGCGCGTCCATGGCCGTCTACCGGCTGCTCAACGAGCAGAAAGAGCGCGGGGCGGGGATCTTCTACATCGGGGAGGACCTCGACATACTCCGGGAACTCTGCGACCGGATCATGGTGATCCACGCCGGGGCGCTTATGGGCGTCGTGGACCCCCGGCGGGCCACCAAAGAGGAAATCGGCCTTTTGATGCTGGGGCGGCGGCCCGAAGAAGAAACGGCCCCCCGGGGGGCCCGCTGATGCTGCGGATCATCCCCCGTGCGGAAAGCTCCCCCCTGCGGGAACACGGCCTGCGCCTGGCCGGGGTCCTGGCGGCGCTGGCCGCTTCCGGGCTTATCATGCTGATCCTGGGCTACAACCCCCTGGACATTTACGGCAGACTCGCGGCCGGTTCGCTGGGCACCGCCTACCGCCTGCGGAACACCATCCAGAAGGCTATCCCCCTTTCGGTCCTGTCCCTGGGGACCCTGATCGCCTTTAGGATGAAGTTCTGGAACATCGGCCAGGAAGGCCAGTTCTACATGGGGGCCTACGGCGCCTCCCTTGCGGCCTTCGCCTTCCCCGGTCTTCCGGCCCCGCTGCTCCTCCCGCTGATGTTTCTTATTGGCCTGGCCTTCGGCGCGGCCTGGGCCTTAATACCGGCCCTGCTCAAGGCCCGCTTTTCCACGAGCGAGACTCTTGTAACCCTTATGCTCAACTACGTGGCCGCCAAGTGGGTAAGCTACCTCCAGTACGGGCCCTGGCGGGACCCTGCGGGCTCCGGCTTTCCCAAGATCGCTTCCTTTAGCGCCAACGCCGTGCTTCCCAGTCTGGCGGGCCTGCACATCGGCTGGATCATCACCCCGGTCCTTGCCCTTGCCCTCTGGTTCGTCTTAAAGAAGACCCGCCTGGGTTACGAAATTGACGTGCTGGGGGAAAGCGAGGCCACCGCCCGTTACGCGGGCATGCACGTCCTCCGGATCATGGTTGTTGCCGTCGCCGTTTCGGGCGGCCTGTGCGGCGCGGCGGGGATGATGCAGGCTTCCGCAGTGGAGCGGAGTCTTTCGGAACAACTGTCCGGCGGCCTGGGTTTTACCGCGGTGATCACGTCCTGGCTTTCCCGCCTTTCCCCCCCGGCGGTCCTGGTTGTGTCCTTCCTCTTTTCCATGCTGATCCAGGGGGGCAGCTTCCTCCAGAGTTCTTTGCAGATCCCCGCTTCCATCTCCCAGGTACTCCAGGGGATCATCATTTTCTTTGTGCTGGGCAGCGAATTTTTTATCCGCTACCGGGTGCGGCTCGGCGTGGCGAAAGACACAGCGGAGGGCGAAGCGGAGGGCGAAGCGGAGGGCGAAGCGGAGGGCGCAGCCCCATGATACCGTTCCTGCATACGTCGGTTCAGATGGGGACCCACATCCTCTACGCGGTGCTGGGGGGTATCCTCTGCGAAAAGATCGGCAACATGAACCTGGGCATCGAGGGGATGATGCTCCTGGGCGCGTCGCTTGGCTTTTCCGCGGCCCTTTCCAGTGCCAGCCCCCTGGCGGCGATCCTGGCCGCCGGAGGCGCCGGGGCCGCCGGGGCCCTGATCTACGGGATCGTCACCGTAAGCCTCCGGGGGAACCAGGTGGTTACCGGCCTTATCCTGACCATTTTCGGCACGGGGGTGTCCGGCTTTTTGGGGAAGGAGCTTTCCGGCAAAGCCCTGCCGGAAGCCGTAGCCAGGGCCTTCGCCCCCGTCAAGGTCCCCCTGCTGTCGCGTATCCCCGTTCTGGGGGAGGTCCTGTTCGACCAGAGCCCCTACGTCCTGGCGGGCATGGCCCTGGCCGTTTTTATGTACGGCTACTTTCGCTTTACCCGCCTGGGCCTTAACGCGCGGGCCGTGGGGGAGAACCCCGCCGTGGCCGATGCGTCGGGGATCCCCGTCAGCCTCTACAAGTACGTCCATATTATCGCGGGGGGCTTTCTCTGCGGCATTGGGGGGGCCTACCTTTCGCTGGTCTTTGTCCCCCGCTGGCAGGAGAACATCATCGCCGGGGCGGGCTGGATCGCCGTGGCCCTGATCATCTTCAGCACCTGGAACCCCCTGCGGGCCGTCTTCGCCGCCTACCTGTTCGGCGCCCTCAAGGGCATCGGGTTTAAGCTTCAGGGCGCGGAACTAAAGTTTCCGGGCTTCAGGCTTGCCGCCTCCCCCCAGATCCTCGACATGCTGCCCTACCTGGCGACCATCCTCGTCCTGGTTTTTATTACCCGCAAAAAGCGCCGGAAGTACCAGAGCCCCGCCGCCCTGGGCCAGCCCTACTTCCGGGAAGAAGCGTAGCACGGCCGGCGCATATAAATAAAAACGGGGCCGTTTTATACTTTTACGCTGGCCCTGGGGCCTAGCTTTGACATTCCGGGCGCTTCAAGCTATGGTTTTTTCCCAGGGAGCCTGCGATGCTTAGCGCGAAGAATCTTTACCACGGCGGAATCATGGTGAACTACCGCTGTAACGCCGCCTGCCGGCACTGCCTTTACGCCTGTTCCCCCACACGGACCGCAGGCTATATCGACCGGGGGACCATGGCCGGGGTCTGCGGCGCCCTGCGCCGGGGGAACATCGGCTCGGTACACATTGGGGGCGGGGAACCCTTTCTGGACTTCGACGGCCTTGTCATGGCGGTTACGGAGCTGAAAAAGGCGGGCATACAGCTTGACTACGTGGAAACCAACGCCTTTTGGGCCCAGGATACCGCGCTGGCCCGCAGCTATATCCGTACCCTCGCGGGCCTGGGGGCCGGCGCCCTCTGCATTTCCCTGGACCCTTACCACGCGGAATACGTCCCCTACGGGCTTCCCCTTAGGCTGGCGCAGCTCTGCGAGGAGGCGGGCCTGGACTGCTTTTTGTGGAAGCGGCAGTTCCTGCGCCCCCTGCTCGGCCTGGACCAGGATTCGGTCCATTCGCGGGCGGAACTGGAGGAGCATCTGCGCCCCGATTATATCAGCGCCGTCGCCGGCGACTATGGCCTGCGGCTTGGCGGCCGCGCCGTCAACATCGAGGAGGAGTACGGCCCCTCCTGGCCCCTGGAGAAGCTTCTGGATAAGGCGCCCCCCTGCCCGGACCTGCTGAGTACCGGGCATTTCCACGTGGACCTGGAGGGCTATTTTATCCCCCCCGGCTGCACCGGGCTGCGGCTGCCCCTGGCGGAACTGGTGGACGGTATCCCGCCGGGGAAGTACCCTCTGTACGAAACCCTCTTCGAAGGCGGAGTCGCCGCCCTGCTCGGCCTGGCCGCCGGGCGGGGCTTCGTCCCCGGACGATCCTACCCCTCCCGCTGCAATCTGTGTTTTCATATCCGCGCCTTCCTTGCCGGGGAAGGCCGGCACAGTCCGGGCTTTGCCGAACTCGATGGAAACCACTACGGGGAATCGCTAAAATACTACACCCGGGGGGAAACCCGTGAAAGCGGTTGACCCGGCTGGTTTTTGGGAAGCATTTGTAAAGCGCGCCAAAGGAGGCGGTTATGGAGACGGTGTATTTTCTTCACCAGAACGATGAAATAGCGATTCCGTTTTCCGGCAGCGATCCTGTTCTGTCCCGGATCCTCGCCCGGAGCAATGCCGGTTTTTGGGACAAAACCCGGTCCCACTACGTCGTACCCAACAGGGCTATGGATGCCGCCGCCCTGCGCCGTCTTTTTGGCGGCTGGCCCTGCGTCGAATTTATCCCCGGGGCCCGGGTTAAAACCTCGGGTTTTTTCGACCGCCCCTGGGCCCTGCCCGTTCAGCCGCCGGATTTGCCCGGCGCGGCCTCCCTCCCCGGCCCGGACCCCGTCTGCCCGGCCCCTGCCTTTCCGGACCCTGTCTCCCCGGATCCTGCTTTTCCTGAGCCCGGTTCAGCTCTCCCGGCCCTGAGCGATACCGACTGCCTTATCGAGGCTGTCGATCTTCCGGATCTTTTTTCCCCTGCCTGGGCCGCGAAGCTTGAGTCCGAACTCCGGTCCCGGAAGTACAGCCGCCAGACGATCCGCTCGTATCTGTACTACAACAGGTATTTTTGCCGGCGGATTCAAAAATGCCCCGAAGACGCCGATTCGGACGATCTTAGAAATTACCTTGCGTATCTTGACAAGACGCTGGATCTTTCCACCTCGTCCATGAACCTGGCTATAAGCGCGATTAAATTCTTTTACAAATACGTGCTTAAAAGAAGTATTGCCTGGGAGCAGCACCGGCCCCGGCACGATAAAAAACTTCCGGAAGTCCTTGCCGAATCGGAGGTTAAAGATCTGCTGGACTGCGAGAAGAATCCCAAACACCGGCTTCTTCTTATGCTGGCCTACTCATCGGGCCTGCGGGTGAGCGAAGTCGTGGCCCTGAAAAAAGAGCATGTGGATTTCCGGCGGAAAACAATTCTGGTACATACCGGAAAAGGGCGCAAGGATCGCTATACCCTGCTTTCTGACCGGGCCGCCGATTTTATCCAGCGTTATTGCAGCCTCTATGGAATTGACGGATGGCTGTTCCCCGGCGCGCCCCCAAGCCGGCATCTTAGCATCCGATCCGCCCAGAGCATCTTTACCAAGGCGCTTCACAAAGCCCGGATCCTAAAGCCGCTTTCCATCCACAGCCTCCGCCATTCTTTTGCGACCCACCTTCTTGAAAACGG
>JAISMQ010000175.1 GCA_031276685.1 Treponema sp.
AACTCCATCACCTCGATTCTGGATACCTCCAAGATGGGCTACCAGTACATCGAAAACCTCAAAAACGCCCGCGAAGTTTTGATCCGGGAATACGAGGACACCGACGCGGCCAATCTGCCCGACGAGCGTTACCAGATCCGCCTGCGGTACTTTGACAACGCCCAGCTTATCGAGGAACGGAAAGCCTACGATGTGCAGGTCAAGAGTTTTGAAACCGAAGTCCAGCACCTGTGGGATATTCTGGAGGTTCTCTACCAGGGCGCGAAAAAGCTCTTCAAGGTCAACGACTTTGAGGATCTCGCCGGAAAGGTCAAGGACAAGATCCGCAAGGACAAGGAAAAAAGCGGGGAGCCCGCATACGAAAACATCGCCAAGACCTGGGACGAGATCTCCCTGGTCAAGACGGCGGAGACCGAGGTGGAGCGGACCAACCGCACCTATATCTACGAAAAGGACAAGATCCGGCAGAAGTTCATTATCATGCGCAACCGCATGAAGCAGATGTACGGCTACCAGTACCCCGTGGAGCGGCGGGTGATGGAAGACCGCCTTGCCTTCCTGGAACGGGAGTACTTTAAATTTGAGTACAGCATCAACCCCTACCACCTGAACCCCGGCCTTCTCCTTGACGTGGATATCACCTCTATCAAGCGGAAAAAGGCCACGCTGGACGCAATGGCGAACGTTCTGAACGAATTCCTGCACGGCGTGTCCAAGGGCTTCGCGGACGCGGCCTTCGCCTCCTTTAGCCGGCGGCGATCCACGGTACGGGAAGATATCAGCCAGTCCTTCGGCGGCGACGCAAGCGAAAAGCCCCCGGCGCAGGAATCCTCCCCGGCTTCCGCCTACCTGGATCTGATCAACGCCGACAGCCCCGTCAGCACGGAAGCCGGCGCCCCCAGGGCCCTTCCCCCGGCCAAAGCCAAAGCCGGCGTAGTTGACGCCAAGCCTGCGGCCAAAAAAAGCGGCAGCAGAAAACCCGCCAAGGCCAAGGATGACGGGCTTAAAGAAATCTAACCCGTCTATCGAAAACGCCCCCGGTCCTGGGGGCGTTTTTTCTAACATTTTGCCGCGTTGCGTGCCGGGGCCGGGAAATACGGGTTGTGCCGGGTTTTTAGTACGGCAGGGATAAGGAGAATGTGCGATGGCAGAACTGGCGAACCTTGAAGCGCTTTCCACGCGGTCCGGTTTTAATGCCGCAGTCCGGCATATCAAGAAAACCCTTGGCATTGTTGACCAGTTGGGCGACAAGGCGAATCTGGGGGATACGCTGTACGAAATGGCGGACGGCGAGCTGGCCGGGGAACGGGCGGCCCTGCTGCTGCGGATGCTTCTGGTGGACAGGCTGGGCTACAAAACCCTGTCGGTCAACCTGGCCTCCGTCCCGCAGGACCTTTCCGCGCTTCCGCAGGAATTCGCCCGCTGGAAGGGGGTGGACCTGGTGGTTTCCTACCGGCATCCCGATCTGGGGCTGCTCATAGCCAACCCCAAGTCCGCGGAAGAGCTGGCGGGTTTCGGGCTTTTGCGCAAGCGGGAGCTGCTGGTGATCTACGCGGGAAAAGGCTCCGCCCCAGCCGATGGCGACTGCCAAAAGGCTGCGGAACTGGCGGCGGTTCTTTTCCAGGGCGGGACGGCCGAGGTTCCCGAATCCCTGCTCCGGGGGGGCTTTGCGGCAAAAAAGGCCCCCGCGCCTGCGGCGGCTCCGGTAAAACCGAAAAGCCGGAAGGCCGGGAAGGCCCCCGCGCCCGGCGCGCCTGCGGAAAGCCCCAGGGTTCCGCCGCCTGCCGCCGTTTCCACGGGAACGGCAAAAATGACCCCCATGTACTCCGTGGCGGTCACCAACGAACTGTTCCACAACGGAAACGTGGAAGCCTGGAAGCGGATCATCTCCAGCTACAACGCCAAATACCCCGATCTGAAGGTGTACATTTACTACGAAGGCGAGCGGATACTGGACATCAACTCTTTGTTCAAATGGGGGAAGGTAAAACACGGCAGCGCCATACAGTTCGCCGTCGCCGGGGCGGAGATAAAAGACGTGGCCAAACTGCAGCGTTACCTTGCGCAGGGCGCCAGCAACCAGTTTGAAGCCTTTCTCCGTGGGCCGGTAAGCGGCGTAATGAAGCTGTTTGGATGAAGAACCCCGCGCAGAGCAGCGGGGTATCCGACCCCCCTTCGAATAAAAAGGACAGGAAAAACATGGATAGCAGAGTGCATTTTTTCAGCCAGAACGACCTTATCCCCGCCAGGATAGCCCCCGACCTTCTGGGTATCCGGGGGCGGCAGGCCAACGAATTCGCCGAAATGGGCTTTCCCATCCTGCCGGGCTTTATCTTTGATACGGAGATCGCCTCGGAACTGAACCCCGCCGCCATCCGGAAGGATCTGGCGGCCCTGCTGGAAAAATTCGCCGGCATCGTGGGCAAGAAGTACGGGGACAAAGAAAACCCCATGCTCCTCAAGATCGTTATCTCGTCCAACCTGGCCATTACCACGTTCCCCACCCTGCATAACTTCGGCCTGGCAAAGCCGGTCATCGACGGCTTTGCCGCATGGGTGGGGAAGGACTTCGCCATCCACGAGCTTCTCTTCCTGATCCGGGGCATGCTGAAACTTGAACGGCGGATCAAGGAGATGGAGGGGAATACCGCCGGACGGGACGAGATAAACTCCCGGCTCGCCGTCCTGGACAGGACCCTGGGCCTGCGGGGCCCGTCCAACGAACTCGGCGGGAAGGAGGGCCCCCTCCCCATCGATAAAAGCGCGGCGGAGTACATGGACCTTTACGCCGGGTCTTTCCCCGCAGGTTTCTTTGAAAGCGCCGAAGACCAGTTGCAGTTAGCCCTGGGAGAGATCTCCCGCATGCTCAGGATGGACAGCCAGAACGACAACGATACGGCCCTGCTGGTCGCCCCCATGGTCTACGGGAACTACGGCAAGGATTCGTTTTCCGGCGATTTTTTTAGCCGCGACGTTGTTACCGGGGAAAAGAAACTACAGGGCAGGTTTTTCCAGGGGAAGTTCAACGAAATCGGTACCGCCGGCCAGGACATCGGCGGGCTCGATCCCGCCTACCTGGAGGAACTGCGGAGGATCGCCTGGGCACTGGAAGACAAATTCCGGGACATCCGCTTTATCCGCTTTACCGTGGAAAACGGGAAGCTCTGGCTTATCGAACAGCGCCCGGTCGAACAAAAATCCGCCCAGGCGGATATCAAGCTGCTGCTGGACCTTGAGGCCAGGAAGGTAGTCGATACGGCCTACATGGTAAAGGCCGTCGATCCCCTGCGGCTTAACGAGATCCTCCACCCCCTTATCGATCCTTCCAGCGTCAAGGGCCTTAAAGCCTGGAAAGGGGGCATCGCCGGGGCCCCCGGCGCGGCCATCGGCCAGGTCTTTTTTAGCACCGGCGCCCTGCTGGAAGCCCAAAAAAACGCCCTGCAAAACGGCCGGGACACCCGCTTTATCCTGGTGCTGGTTTCGTCCTTCGCGGAGGACGTAAAGGCCATCGAGGTAAGCGCCGGGGTTCTTACCGCCGAGGGGGGCTATTCCGCCCACGCCTCGGTGGTGGCCCGGCAGTACGGCAAAGTGTCCCTCGTGGCCCCGGAGCTTAGGATCAGCGGGAAAAAGGCCGTCCTGGGGGGCATCGCGTTTTCCGAAGGGGATTACCTTACCGTCAACGTGCCCTTTTACGGGGAATCCACCGTGTACCAGGGTACGGCGGCGCTGATTGAGCCGGACCCTGCGGAATCGGGGCTGCTGGACTTTATCGGCGCGGCCAAGGGCTTCCTAAAAAATTTCCGGGTCCTGGCGAACGCGGAAACCCCCCGGGACGCGGCCCTTGCCCTGTCCTTCGGGGCCGACGGTATCGGGCTGTGCCGGACCGAACACATGTTCTTCAAGGAGGAGCGGATCAACGTGTTCCGGGAGATGCTTCTTTCGGACAACGAAAAGGATCGGGCCAGGGCCCTGGGCAAGCTCCTGGTCATGCAGCGGGAAGATTTTTACGGCATCTTCAAAGTCATGGCCGGAAAAGAAGTGACGATCCGGCTTCTGGATTCGCCCCTCCACGAGTTTATGCCCCACAACGACGCGGAGCTGGCCCTGTACCTTGAGTACGCCGGCAAGGGGAAAAAGACAAAGCCCTCCCGGGCGGAGATCGTGGCCCGGATCGACGCCCTCCACGAGTTCAACCCCATGCTGGGCCACCGGGGCTGCCGCATCGCCGTGTCCTACCCGGAGATCTACGCCATGCAGATACGGGCCATCTTCGAGGCCGCCTACAAACTGCAATCCGAAAAAACGGAGGTGCGGCCGGAGATCATGGTGCCCGTCGTAATGAACGCATCAGAACTAAAACTTATCGCCTACGGCAAGAAGATCGAAGGCGCCAGTTACCTGGGCATTGTGGATATCGAGGAGAATCTGCGGACGGAGAAAAAAGCGCCGCCGCTGGGCTACACCATCGGTACCATGGTGGAGCTTCCCGCCGCCTCCCTGGGGGCCGGCGAGATCGCCCGCTACGCCGGGTTTTTCAGCTTCGGCACCAACGACCTTACCCAGACCACGCTGGGGATCTCCCGCGACGACTTTACCGCCTTTATGGCCGACTACACCCGCTTTGATCTTATCATGGGGAACCCCTTTAGCACGCTGGACCCCCGCGTAAAGGACATTATCGCCCTGGCGGTGGAGCGGGGCCGGATCACCCGGCCGGACCTGGTCTGCGGCCTCTGCGGCGAGCATGGCGCCAATCCGGAGAACGTGCGGTTCTGCATGGACGCGGGGCTGGACTACGTGTCCTGTTCCCCCTATTCGGTCCCCATCGCCCTTCTGGCGGTGGCCCAGGAGGAGATCGCCCGCGCCTGACGCTTAGTACGGCTTGCCGTGTACCCCTTGTACCCCCGGAGTAATGAAAAATAACGCCGGACTCGGTACGCAGTGCCATCCCCTTAAGCAGGCTGTGAGAGGCTTAATTCCGCCCGATCTTCCCCAAAGGACACCGAACACCTAAGATACGGGCCCTGCCGTACCAGGGTGACTGTCCCGCCGCCGCAGCTTACCGCCGGTTCGGCCGTTCCGTCCCGCACCAGGAACCAATAGTCAAACCGTTCTCCGGGAATACCCGCGAGCGAAAGGGTCAGGGCGCTGGCCTTCCATGCCAGATCGCGCACGCTAACGTTGTCCATGCTTATGTGCCGGGAGGATCCGATCAATTCCAGCGGCCTTTTGACGGGGCTCAGGGCGATAACCCGGCTGCCGAAGGCTACGGGCGCGGGGGGGCGCAGGGATTTTTCTACCGGGCCCAGGGGTTTCTGTTCCCAAAAGTCAAAGGCTTCGTAGGTAAGGGCGGGGTCCAGCCCCAGGTTTTCAAGGGGGATAGCGTACCCGTGTTCCATGGCCGAGGGCCGCAGGATCTGTACCACCGCCCAGGTCCGGTCCCCCAGGCGGAAGTGGGTTACCCAGAGGCGGCCCGGCGCCAGCGCGGGGAGTTTGTCGTGAAAACCGTCCATATTTTTGTAGTAGTTCATGGGTGAATCGAGGCTGAGGGGGCCGGTTTCCGCGCTTACGGCTCCGGTGGGG
>JAISMQ010000198.1 GCA_031276685.1 Treponema sp.
GCAGAAGAAGATCGACTGGATACAGGGGGACCCTGCGTTATTACGGTCCTATTTGAAGTATGAGAAAGCGGCCTCCGACGAGATAACCCGGATATACGGGGCAAAGAAGGAAGGCAGGCGGGAAGGCAGAGAGGAAGGCAAGAAAGAAGGCAAGCGGGAGGAGAAGCTTGCGATTGCCCAAAAAATGAAAAACCGGGGTTTGCCTGCCGGCCAGATAGCGGAAGATACCGGTTTGTCTGGAGAAGAAGTTACAAAGCTCTA
The DNA here is from genome assembly GCA_031276685.1 of Treponema sp. Taxonomy (GTDB): domain Bacteria; phylum Spirochaetota; class Spirochaetia; order Treponematales; family Breznakiellaceae; genus JAISFT01. The sequence goes on from JAISMQ010000198.1 coordinate 262, forward strand.
ACACATTGGAACGCCGATATTTGGATAAATCTCCCGCAATACAGCCGGCTTCCCCGAAGGATTAAGCAAGTGGCCAAGAATTCCGCTGGCACTCAGTAAGTGTAGCAAGAAATGTAGCAAAACTTATGACATCTAATGACTTTACATGATATCGATAGAGTGTTATTAAATAGGAAAGATTTAACATTCAGGCCGATTTTCATCCCGACAACATGGGTTCGACTCCACTAGGGGATGTCTGTGGCATACAATGGCGGAGTCTTTGGGGAGTCGAAACGGAGCGCTCCGGGGATGATGCCAAGGCGCAAGCCCTGACCGGGGCTGCGGCGCAGGGATGCGCCGGGAGCGCGAAGGCGGCCTGGAAGGAGGCAACAGGAAGTTGCCGACTGGAAGGCGACTCCCCTAGGGGATGTAACGCAAAAGAGCCCCCGGCGGGGGCTCTTTTGCGTACTGGGGTTTCAGGCGCAGCATGAAACCCTGGCCGTGGCATACAACGGCGAAGCCGTTGGGGAGTCGAAACGGAGCGCTCCGGCTACAATGCTGTGGTCCTTGAACACCGGGCGGCGCTGTGGCATGATGGGCCATCCATGAGTTATTCAAATCCGGTGAATCTTGGTATTCTGGCCTGCCCTGGGGGGGAAGTGTTTGCCGATGAGGTTGTCGCCCATCTGCGCAAGGGCTACCGCAAGAAGCTCCAGGGGATCGCCGCCGACATGGCCCGGCGTTACGGCATGGACAATGGCGAGGTTATCCGGCAGATCAACTTTGTAAACGACGCGGTAAGCCTGCGCCGTGTGCCCGGGCAGGCGGGGGAGATGCGGGTCCCCCGTTTCAAGGTTCCCGCCCGTTTTACCAGTTTTGCCAACGGGGAGGTAAAGGCGGAGATCCTTGAATCCGTGCGGGGCAAGGATATTTACATTATCCAGGATGTGGAAAACCACTACCCGGTCAATTTTAACGATGGCAGCGAAAAGAAGGCGCTTTCGGTAAACGATCATCTGATGACGGCGCTGGTTACCGTGGACGCCGTAATGCAGGCCGGGGCGGGGCAGGTGACGGTGGTGCTTCCCAATTACCCCTATGCCCGGCAGCACAAGTCCAAGGGCCGGGAGGGTCTTACGGCGAGCCGGGTGGGGAAAATACTGGAGTACCTGGGGGTGGACCGGATTATTACGCTGGACATCCACTCCCGCGACATTGGCAATTCTTTTGACCGTATGCGTCTGGAGAACCTCCACGCCAGTTACCAGATTATCCGTACCCTTTCCCGGATGGACGGAATTTTGAGCGATGACTTCGTGGTGGTCTCCCCGGATACCGGCGCGGTGGACCGGAACAAGTTCTACGCCACCTCCCTTAAAAAACCTCTGGCCCTTCTGTACAAGGAGCGGGACTATTCCCGGATAAGCAGGGACGCCAACGACAGTAACATTGCGGAGATAAAGCTGCTGGGGAACGTGAAGGGCAAAACCGTTTTTATGGCGGACGACATGCTTGGCACCGGCGGCACCCTCTTAAAGGGCATGAAGATCCTCAAGGAACACGGGGCGGGCAAGGTGATCTGTTCCATCAGCCTGCCCCTATTTTCCGGAAACGCCATTTCCTATTTTGACGAAGCCTACCGGGAGGGTTTCTTTTTCAGGATCATCGGTACCAACGCCGTTTACCAGGAGGAAGTCCTGAAGCGGGAATGGTACGTTACCGTGAATATTTCCCGCCTGTTTGCCCAGACCATTACGCGGCTCCACCAGCGGCAGTCCCTCAGTTCCCTTTTGGACAACCGGAACGTTATCGGGAGGCTCCTCTCTTCCGACCCTCCGCATAGCAGCCTGTTGTAGCGGTGTCTGGGTCCGGCGTCCGCAAGCCGCAGGGGGCACAAACCGCAGGGGGCCCTGAAAAGGCCGGGGCTGCGGGGAGGTTTTTATGAGCGTGGTACATTCCCGGATTCGCGAATTCGCCGCCTTTATGGGGGCGCTGTGCCCCCGTACCCTTGTCGCCCCCGGCGCAAGCCTCCGCTGGCTTCTGATCATCAACCCGGGGGCCGGGGGTTTTACCATCGGGCCCCGCTGGAAGCGCTGCCGCGCCGTTTTGGCGGATTACGCGGACAGGGCGCGGGCCAGGCCCGCGCGCCCGGACTGCGGTCCCGCTGCCCTGTCAAAGCCGGAGGCCGGCCTGGTCCTTACTGCGGGGCCGGGGGATGCGGAGGCGGCGGTTCGCGCGCTTCTGGAGGCTGCGGCGGGGGGAGGGGATTTTTTCCTTGTCATTACCGCGGGCGGGGACGGTACCAGCCTGGAGGTCCAGAGCGCCCTCTACCGGGCCCCGGCGGAACTGCGGGACCGTTTTGCCATTCTCCGCCTTCCCATGGGCACGGGGAACGACGGGGCCGACGCCCCGGAACTGGGCGCGGCCCTGGATCTGCTGGTTAAGCCGGTGGACATTGTAAAGGCGCGGGCGCTGCGGCTTTCCGGCCCTGGCGCGGGGCCGTTCCTGGCGTTCAATATCCTGTCCGTCGGGCTGGACGCCTTTGTAACCCGTATGACCAACCGGATGAAGGGGAAATTCCCCGGCGATTCCTACAAACTCTGGGTGGATATAGCCGCCCTGTTCTACGACCGCGTCTACACTGTGGGGCCCCTGGAACTGCGGGCCCTGGACGGGGAAGGCCGGGAAGTGCCGGGGGGAAGCTTCCGCCGGGAAGTTTTGCTCCTGGCGGTGGGGGCCGGGGGCCGGCGGACCTACGGGTCCGGCAAGAAGATCCTCCCCGACGACCGCAATGTCTGCGTTATCAGGCAGATGCCCCTTGCGCGCAAGCTGGCCCTTAAAGGCCTTGTTGCCCGGGGCGCCCACGCCGGAGAGCCGGAGGCGGCCCTTTTCAACGCTTCCCGCGTGGAGTTTTCCGGCCTTTACCCGATCCTGGCCCAGATGGACGGTGAAACAGTAGTACTGCGGCCCGAAAATTTCCCCGCCGCCATAGAGCTGACTTCCCCGGTGATCCCGGTACTAAAGCCGCGGCCCCCTGCGGGCGCTTCTTAATCTCCGGGCGGGGAGGTTCATAAACCCCCGGTTTTTCGGTATCGTGGCTTATGATCTTTCATGATGGAAAACTCAGGGGGGCGCGATGGTAAGCGATAAAGGGGTGTACCTTTTTGGGGGCCGGGAACTTGTTGAAGACCTGCCGGAACACGCGGGGCTTGTGAAGCAGCGGCTGGGCGGGGATCCGGGCGCGTCTGCGGAAGCTTTGCGGGACGCCGCCCGGCGGGGCACCATGGCCTACGGGATTCTGGCGGCCCACCACCGGGGGGCGTTGCCCATAGGCCCCGGAACCCCGCTGTCCCTTTCGTTTGACGCCCTGGCCTCCCACGATATTACCTTTGTCAATATCATCCAGACCGCCAAAGTGAGCGGCCTGGACGCTTTTCCCGTGCCCTACTACCTTACCAACTGCCACAACTCCCTGTGCGCCGTGGGGGGCACGATCA
>JAISMQ010000224.1 GCA_031276685.1 Treponema sp.
AGCAGGACCAGGTCGCCGCGCCGGACGCCGCAGGCTTCCAGCGCCAGGTGGAGCCCCGATGTGGCGGAATTCACCGCCAGGCAGGGCGGGGCGGGAAGCGGGGGCGCCGTTTCCTGCCCGGCCGGGGACACGGCGGGAAGCGGGGGCGCGGCGAGGAAGCGGGAAAATTCTTCCTCGAAGGCCAGACATTCCTTCCCGGTGGTAAGCCAGCCGGAGCGGAGGACCCGGATCACCGCCTCTTCCTCTTCTTTCCCCACGAAGGGCCGGGCGAAGGGGACGGGCCGGCCCGCCGTTTCCGCGGCCATTTAGCGCAGTGTCGCGGCGGGGCGGCGGCCCGTTTCCTTGGGTTGTTGGCGAGGGAACGCCGCCGCGGAACTCCAGCTTATCACGTGGCCCGCATTGGGCTCCCCGCCGGAAGCTTCGGCGGGCGCCGCCTCCGCAGGCGCGGCAGGCGCCGCCTCAAAGGGCTCCGCGCCGGAGGACACCGCGCCGGAGGGCGCCGCAGGCGCGTCCGGAGCCTTCCGGGCTGCCGGGCTTTCCGGGGCGCGGAGGCCGGGGAAGGCCCCGGCGAGGATCCCGCGCAGCAGGGCGGCGTCCCGGTAGCACTCCGGCCGGGCCGGATCGAGGCGGCAGACGGGCCGCAGCCGGTCGATCAGGGCGCGGACTCCGCAGCCGGAAACCGGCCCGCCCTCCGCGCCTGAATCTTTCGCCCGTTCCACCTTGAGGATCCGGCTGTAGGCCGTCACTACGGGGTTTTCGTCATCGGCCCAGAGTTTTTCCCCCAGCCGTTCGCCGGGGCGCAGCCCCACGTATTCGATCTTGATGTCCTCTTCCGGCTCAAAGCCGTAGAACCGGATCATCTGCTCCGCCATGTCGCGGATGCGGATCGGCTCCCCCATGTCCAGCAGGTAGAGCGTCCCGTTTTCCCCCACGCCCCCGGCCTTGAGGACCAGCGAGCAGGCTTCCGGGATGGTCATGAACCAGCGCCGCATGTCGGGGTGGGTGACCGTCACCGGCCCGCCCTTTTCGATCTGGCGCTGGAACAGGGGGACGATGGAGCCCCGCGATCCCAGCACGTTGCCGAAGCGGACCACCATGAACGACGAATCCCCCGACATGGCGCGGGCCTCCTCCAGGACGAGTTTTTCGCAGAGGTACTTGGACGCCCCGTAAATTGAGACCGGCTCGACGGCCTGGTCGGTGGTGATGTGGACAAAACGCTTTACCCCGTGCCTGCGGGCGCCCCGGATCAGGTTTTCCGTCCCCAGCACGTTGTTTTCTATGGCCGCCACGGGGTTTTCCTCCATCATGGGGACGTGCTTGTAGGCCGCCGTGTGGAACACCACGTCCGCCCGGAGCTTTCCCATGATGTAATCCGTATAGTCCGCGTCCTTCAGGTCCCCGATAACGGGCACCAGGGCCGCCTTTTCGCCGACCCCCTCCTCCTGCAAAAGCCTAAGCTCCCGGTCGATCTGGTAGATAGAATTTTCGCCGTGGCCCAGAAGGTAGAGCCGGGACGCGCCGCCAGAGAGGAGCTGGCGGCAGAGCTCGCTGCCGACGGAGCCCCCCGCGCCGGTGATCAGGACCCGCTTGCCCCGCAGGTAGGCCAGGCTCTGCCTAAGGTTGATGGCCGCCGGTGTGCGGCCCAGGAGGTCCTGGGGGTCGATGCCGCGGGTTTGGATAAGGTGGGCGTCCCCCTGGACGATCTGGGAGATCCCCGGGAGGATCCGGATCGTCTCGAAACCCGCCCGCTTGAGGATGCCGTACAGTTCTTTTAGGTATTCGCGGCTCGCGCTGGGGATGGCGATGATCGCCTGGTCCGCCGGGTTCATCCGCAGCAGCCGGGCCACGTCCCGGATAGGCCCCAGGACGGGGATCCCCTCGATCTGGCGGCCTATCTTTTCAGGGTCGTCGTCGAGAAAGGCGACCGCCTCCCCGAAAACCGCCTTGGTTTTTAGCTCCCGCGCCAGGGTTTGGCCGGCGAAACCGGCCCCGATAATGTACAGCCGCCCCGTTTTTTTAGGTGTCATTGGTCTTGCGGCGAAGATCCGTCCTGCTATCGGCGCTCAAGCGCCCCGATGACCTCGAACCCCAGGTCGATACTGAAGGAATCGTTGTAGAGGTCAAGCTTGATCTTCGCCCTCCTCTTTCTCTTATCGACCTTTATGATTCTGCCCTCAAGCCCCATAAGGGGGCCTTCCACGACGACGTTGCGGGAATCCTCGTTGAAGTAGACGCGGGACTTCCCCGCCACGGGGCCCACGTTTTTGATAAAGTGCAGGGCCACTTCCAGGTCCCTGTCCGCCATGGGGCAGATGTCCTGGTTGGATTTGAGGAAGCGGAAAAACCCGTCGGTGCGGCGGAAGGCCCACTGGTGGCGGCGTATGTCTTCGCCCTCGTCCACCTCCACAAAGAGGTAGCCGGGAAACACGGCGGAGGTGGACTGGCTGACGAGCCCCCCGCGCCGGATGTCGATCTTCCGCTTGGGGAAGTAGATCGGGAAGCCCACTTCCGGGTGGACGGCCCGCAAAAGCTTTATGTATTTTTCCTCGGATCGCGTTTTTACCTGGAGCGCGTAGTAATTCACCTGTTCAGGATACAAAAAACGCAGCCGATAGTAAACGAGGGGGGCTGTGACACGCCAAATGAGCCGAATGAATCCTAACATGAGTCCTAAATTAAAGCGTTTTTCCGCCGCGTTCCTCCTTGCCGCCGCTTGTAGCGCCCCGGCCTTTGCCGCCGACGTGTTCGTCATGGTGGCGGAAACCGGGGGGGCGGAAACCGGGGTAAAGGAAGGCGGGGAAGGCGCGGCCTTTGAATCCTCCGCGCTGTGGGAGGGTTGCCTGCTGGGCGCGTTTTTCGAGGCCGGCCACGTGGTGAGCAATTCGCCGATCCTGGCCCTGGGCGCGGACTTTCCCGGCGCGGAACCGCCGCAGGCGGGCTTCCCCGCAGGGCTTGAGGCGGCCCTGGCCGACGCCCGTTCCGGCGGGGCCGACTACGCCGTCGTGGCCCTGCTGGGCTACCCGGCGGCTTCGGACCGGACCTCAAGGCCGGAACAGGTACGGTTGAGGGTCTACGCCCTGTCGCCCTACCGCTTTGTCCGGGAGATCTCCGCGGCCGGCGGCCCGCGGACGGAAAACGAGGCCGCCCATGCCGAGCGGGTTATCCGGGGGCTTATCCCCTATGTAGAGGATTAGGTATGAAACAGTTATGCGGCAGGTTTTTTACGCTGCTTCGCAACGTAGTAACGTTGGCGGCGGTTTTACTGAGCCTTGGCGGCGCGTCGGTGTGGGAGGGGGCGGCGGCCCTGGCGCCACGGGGCGATCTTCCCGAAGACGGCTACTACGCCGCTACCAACTCCTTCCCCCCGAATACGGTGGTGGACATTACCAACCTTGAGACGGGCAAGTCTATCCGGGCCATCGTGGCCGCCGGCCTTAACACCCCCGGCCTGCTGGCAGTCCTCTCCCCGGACGCGGCGGGCCGCATCGGCCTTGGGACCAAGGCGATAGGCCGTATCCGCATGACCCAGCCGGAGGACCCCGTCGCCTTCGCCCGGTTTACCGAAGGCCTCGTTACCTCAGGCGATCCCGACTACGATCCGGAAGCCATGCTCGCCGTCGACCAGTGGGACCAGGAAGAGCCCGGCCCGGTCCGCGAACAGGCCGAATCCCCGCAGCCCGCCGAAATCCCCCCCTCCTCCTACGAGCCCATGAGCCTGCGGGACCCGGACTACGCCGAGTACGCGCAGAGCAGCATCGTCAGCCTTGCGGGGGAAGCCGGGGATTCCGCAGCCCCGCAGGGCCAAATCGCCGACGAGTGGGAGCCGGACTGGGACGATCTGTCATATTCGGCCTACCTTCCCGGCGATGATGACAGCCCGGAACAGACCAACTACCTGATATGGGAACAGGGCGGAAACGTCGGTGTTCCGGAGACCCCGGGGCCGGGGGCAGAATGGTCTGAGTCCGGCGCCGGAGACCCATTGGAACCTGGGGACCCCAGTATTCCTGGGGACCCCTGGGAGGAAGCCTGGAGCGTGACCGATGATTCATCGGGCCGTCTTGTCGCGGAGGCCCGGTCCAGCGCCCGATCCTCCGGGGGCGAAAGCAGTGCCGCCTCCCGGGTCCTCGTCCAGCAGCCCGCCCCCCCGGCCCAGCCTTCCGCCCAGGAGTACATCCTGATTCCCGCAGAGGAACGGCCGCCTGCGGCCGGGCCTTCGGCCTCCCCTGTGGTTTCGTCCCCTGCCCCCGCTGGACCCGCCCGGCAGCCCTCCGATCGGATTGACGAATCCCTGTTCATCGATTCGATAGAGAAGGTCCGCGAGGAACGGGCCGGGGCTGCCGAAGAACAGCGGCGGGCCGAAGCCGAGGAAGCCGCGAGAATCGCGGAGGAGCAGCGGGCCGCCGAGGAGGCCGCGAGAATCGCGGAGGAGCAGCGGCGGGCTGCCGAGGAAGCCGCGAGAATCGCGGAAGAACAGCAGGCTGCCGAGGAGGCCGCGAGACTCGCGGAAGAACAGCGGCGGGCTGCCGAGGAAGCCGCGAGAATAGCGGAGGAGCAGCGGGCCGCCGAGGAGGCCGCAAGAATCGCCGAGGAGCAGCGGGCCGCCGAGCCTGAGCCCGAGGTCATCGTCATCCTCCCCAGGGAGGCCGGGACGCCGCAGGGGCCCTGGCTGGATTCCCCACCCGAAGCCCTTCTGCCTTTGCCCGCAGAGCCGGAGGTCCTGGTCCGTCCCCCCGAAGAAGCGGGGGAACCACGGGGGCCCTGGGTGGGGCCTCTTGAGCCCGCCCGCGAGCCTCCGCCGGAACCGCCGCTTGAGCCGCCGCTTATTACCACGGCCCCCCCGGAACCGGAAAAACCGGAACCCGACAAGGCCGGCCCCTCGTTTTCGATCCCCGTGAACGTGATAACCGAGATGGAGAAGGGGAAGTACTACGTCCAGTTGGGCGCCTTCCGCAGCGCCGCATCGGTGGAATCGGCCCTGCTCAGAATCGATCCG
>JAISMQ010000232.1 GCA_031276685.1 Treponema sp.
GGTGGATTATCCAGCCCTCTACTCAACCGATCCCAAAGCTGATACATGGAGCGTTATTCCCACAGCGGATAACGGCTCGTTGTATAAGGTCCAAATTCCACAGCCCATTCCAAATTTTGCAATTGTAAGCGCCAAGACCAAGAACCCTGCGGCGGTTGTGGAACTCGCGAACCTGACAAAAAAACTCAATGACGAAGATCCCGATAGATTCTTCCGTTCGACCATAAACGGAACGGCCTGGCCCTGGTTCAAATACAATATCATGGGCGGCATAAATATTTCCGGGCCCTTCCTCCAGATTGAGACGGCCTATGCCGTCATAAACGCTGAAAAAACCGGCGACATGAAGTACATCCCCAGCGGCCCAATCAAGGAATACTGGGACCGGTATAACCAGGGCAAAACCGACCGGGCTATGTTCCAGTGGGTGAAGATGTACGAGGATGGAGGATCCGCGGCGGTGGCATACGACGCCTATCATGGGGGCCGCATGATCTGGGATCTCTTTTTTGGTATCCCCAGCGATAACATGCAGTTGAAGCAGACTATTATCAACAACGAATTAAAGGCCGCCATGGACGAAGTGGTCATGGGCGCCGATATTTCCGTGTACGATGCGGCGGTACGCAAGTGGCTCGCCGACGGCGGCCAGGAGATCACCAATGAGGTGAACGCCTGGTACAAGACGCAAAAGAAGTAACAATTTCGTCGTGGGGATATATATGGACCGGGTAAAGGAAAAACGCAAAAAATTAAGAACGATTATCCGCGAGGAATGGCCGTTGCATGTCATCATCTTCCTGCCCTTCGCCTTTATTGTGGTGTACCGTTATATCCCCATGGCCGGTGTGATCATGGCTTTTGAAAACTACAAACCCGGGCTGGGGGTATTCAAATCCCCCTGGGTCGGGCTTCAGAACTTTGTTACCATTTTTACCATGTCGTCTTTTACCAATGCGCTCCGCAACACGGTCTTTATCGCCATTGCAAAGATCGCGTTAGGCATTGTTGTTCCGGTGGTGTTCGCCCTGCTGCTCAACGAAGTGGGTAATATGGGCTTTAAGCGAACCATTCAGACTATCGTTTACCTGCCCCACTTTATTTCATGGGTACTCCTTGCGGGCATTATCATACGGCTCCTTTCTCAATATGGCATTGCGAACCGTTTCTTAAGCAATTTTGGAATGGGGCCGTATATTTTCCTGGCGGACAAAACCAAATTCCCCTTTATCATAATATTTACGGATATCTGGAAGGAATTCGGCTACGGCAGCATTGTGTACCTGGCGGCCATTGCCGGCATAGACCCCAACCTGTACGAGGCTGCGGCCATCGACGGCGCCGGCCGCCTGCGGCAGATCTTTCATGTTACCTTGCCGTGTTTGATACCCATCATCATTCTCATGACCGCCCTGGCCCTGGGCAGGGTTTTAGACGCGGGGTTTGACCAGATATTCAACCTGTATTCGCCCATAGTGTATCCCACAGGGGATATTATAGACACCTTTGTGTACCGCATGGCCTTTGAAAGCTCCCAGTTCAGCATTTCTACCGCCGCGGGACTTTTCAAGTCTGTAATCGGTTGTATCATGGTTATCACTTCCTACCGTTTGGCCTGGATATTTTCCGGTTACAAGGTATTTTAGGGGACAGCCATGGCAAAGAAAAAGATAAAGGTTTACAAGATCGTTATCGGGTGCGTTTGTCTCTTTTGCGGGCTTATGTGCCTTATGCCGCTTCTCTACATGCTGGCAACTTCCTTAAGCGGGCGGGACGCCATCGCCATGGGGAAGGTTGCTTTCTGGCCGGTGGATTTTACCTTTGACAATTATGTGTATGTCATGAAAGACAGGGCCTTCTATACGGCCTTCAGGGTTTCGGTGGTAAGGACCGCTTTGGCCCTGGTGGTGCAGCTTTGTCTTGTCATCATGGCATCCTACCCCATCTCGCTCAGTTCCCGCCGCTTTCACGCCCGGGGTTTTTACACCTGGGTATTTTTAATCGCCGTCCTTTTCAGCGGCGGCCTTATTCCGACTTACCTCACCGTACTAAAAACCGGCATTATCAATACCATCTGGGCCTTGATTCTCCCGGGGGCGGTACCGCTGTACTATGTGATCCTGATGCAGAACTTTATGAAAAGCATACCCGATGAAATATCGGAATCGGCGGCGATAGACGGGGCGGGACATTTTCGTATTATGTCCCAGATAATTCTTCCCTTAAGCCGGGTTTCCATTGCTACCATATCCCTTTTTATTCTTGTGGGAAACTGGAACGCATGGTATGACGGAATGCTCTATATCAACGAACAGGTAAAATGGCCTTTGCAGACCTATCTGCGGACGGTTGTCATTAAGGTAGACCCAAGCGCCAATATGGACTTTGAAAGTTTTGCCGCCCGTTTGGCAGCCGAAGGGGCCGATACGGCGAAAATATTCATCGCCCTCCTCCCCATCCTGATCATTTATCCTTTTGCGCAAAAACACTTTGTAAAGGGGATAGTTCTGGGCAGCGTCAAGGGTTAAACTATTTAAAAATGTATTTTTACGCCGCTTTTTTCAAGGGCCCTCTGAATTTCCTGTGCATTGAGTTCTCCCGCCTGTTTCCCCTCTCCTATCATTAATGAAGCCGCCGTACCCGCCGCTTCTCCCGTAAGGGCCGCAGTGGGGATGACACGGGTAATTTCCCATCCGTCCCCGTCAGCACTCACGATCCGGCCAGCAGCCAGCAAATTCGGAAACCCGCCGTTAAAAAGAACGCCCAGGGGAATTTCGTAATGCTTACCGGGAATCCTGAAATCTCCGGCTGCGCCGATGGAATTCTCCCGGCGCTGCCCGTCTTCCCCGATAAAGGTTTCAGTGCCCACAATGCACCGGGTTTTGCGGAGTTGGGCCATACCGGGCAGGGCATAGGGGCACATTTCGTCTTTACGGCTATCCCTGATCCTTTCCAGCAGCAGAGCCTGACCCATGCGGATGTATTCGGAACGCTCCTCATTGGGAATACCCCAAAAGAAATGCAAGCCTTCGGGATGTCCCCGGCCATTCAGATCCGATCCTACCCAAAACCGGTTGTCGTTCAGGTACACCATGTCATTTGAATCCTGGACCTTTTTGATGCTCTCCGTCGTACAGCCATGGGCGGTATAGGTAAGGTAATTGACGCCGTTACGGCAGGGGACTCCGGCACGGGCCATAATGTCCGCGTCCCCGGTGGCATCGACGATCACCTTGGCGGGAAAATACTCCCGGCCCCCGGCGCTTTCGGTGATAAGGCCCGTACAGCGGCACCCTTCCATTACCGGCCAGGAAGCGATCATGTCGTAACGGAGTTCAACACCGTTTTTTACCAAAAGTTCGTTCAGGGCCAGAGCAAAAATCGAAGGGTTGAACCGGGAGGCATAACGTTTTCGGGGTTCCGGCTTAGGCTCCCCCTGCCGGGTCCATTGTTCGGGAAGATTGCCGTAGCCGTAGGCCACGGAGAGTTTTAGGAGTTCTTCGGCGATTCCCGTGGTCATGGTTCTGCCCGTACCATCGCAGAGGGGTTCGTACCAGTTGATAAGCCCAAGGGTAGCCAACCCGCCGAGGAGGGGACTTTTTTCAACCAGCATGGTCTTTAAGCCCCGCCTGGCACCGGCCAGACCCGCAGCAATCCCCGCCACCCCTCCGCCCGCCACGATGAGATCAAACGCTTCTTTTACCGGGACTTGCCGGGTTTCTATAATATGTGTGGACATAAAAGCCCCTTCTGGTTAACCATCAATTTGAAGTTCTATATTTTACCAATAAATTATCGTGCTGTACAAGTGCTAAACGCAGAGGTCCTAAATATCGGACCCCGGAAATAATAACCGGAAATTAGGCTGGTATTGAAATACAATGTAAAACAAAAACAGCGCAGAACTGTTTACGCTTCCGGGCTAAAGCCCCCGGACTCCGCAAACAGCCGGGAGGCCCGTCAGCAAAGCTGTCAGCAAAGCTGTCAACTTTGCTGTCGGCGGAGCGCTGTCAAAGTCCGGCGGATTCCAGCAGCTTCAGGCTAAGGTACAGGGGCAGGTGGTCGCTGAGCCCCCCGCCGGTCCGGGCGTTGTAGGCGTTCGGGGTCCCCCGGGAATCCGTAAAGGGTTCGCCGTCCAGAACTTCGCAGTCGTTAAAATCCCAGCCCGCGCCGTCAAAAAAGGCGGCGTTGAGCAGGATGTGATCGATGGTCTCCCAGGCGCTTCCGTAAAAGTAGGACCCGTTTTTTAGCTCCCTGCCCCAGGGGCTGTAGAAGGAAACGGCGTCCCCGCTAAAGTAGGACGAGCGGGGCGGCTTGTCGCCCGAAACCACGAGGAAGTCCGTCTGGACGGACTCAGCGCCGCCGTAGAGCCCCGCGTGTTCGGCTGCGCGGGGATCGTCGGGGAGCAGGGCGCAGATATAGCGGCCCGCCTGCCGGTAGTACTCGTCGTGGTTCTCGTTCAGATCCCCCAGGACAAGGATCGGCAGGCCGGGCGTTTCCGCCTCAATCTCCCGGACCCGCCGCAGGATCAGCCGCGCCGAGGCCCGGCGCAGATCCTCCGTGGCTTCGTCCCCCCCAAGCTTGGATTTCCAGTGGCAGACAAACAAAACCAGCGGGGTCCCCCCCGCCTCCACCCACAGTTCCGCCACCGGCCGGGGGGTCGTCTCAAGATCGCCGTAAAACGAATGGGCCCGCTGCCGGCTAAGGGGCACCTTGCTCAGAATCCCGACCCCCAGGGACATGCCGCTCACGTTCGCGAAAAAGTCATAGCGGTAGCGGGCCTTGCCGCCCCCTTCGGCGGCCAGACTCTTCGCCAGATCCCGCAGGGTCTGCGAATTTTCGATCTCCACCAGGGCGAGAATATCGGGAAAGCCGGCGGAGATCCGGCTGATCCCCCTGGCTATGGACGTAAGCCGGGCCGCGTATTTTTCCGCCGACCAGCCCGCCGTTCCCGCGTAATCCGAATACTCGGCGCCGCTTTCCTCCCCGTCAAACAGGGCCTGCACATTCCAGGAAAGGACGCCCAGTTCCCGCTTCTCCGGCGCGGCCAGTCCGGCCTCCACCTCGCAGGACGCCCCCGCCAGCAGCAGAACCGTCAACAACAGGGCCGGGACCGCGCAGATTTTTACAGAAATTCTCAGGAGAATCCGCCCGGGGCGGCCCAGGCTGCGGGCCGTCCCGTCTAAACACCTTTTCATGATTTACCTCGCTGATATATAGAGGGGCGGAACCCCTGTTTTGCTTGGCTTTTTTGAAAAATTTTCGCTTTTTCCAGAACCCAAAATGTGGCGCTGTCAGCGCATATACTCAAGGGGAATTGACGCAGGCCCCGCCCCGCGCCCTTGATAGCCCCCCCCCGTTTCCGGTACCATTCCCCTGCCTCGCGGCCAGGAACCATGCGAGGAGGGGACGCCCAACCCCGCCAGGTCCGGAAGGAAGCAGCGGTAAGCGGATCCCTCCTGCGCCGTGGGGGCGCAAGCCCGTCCTGGCGCGGGGTTTTTTGCTAACTTCACAGAAACCCCGGCAATCGCTATACTGGAACTATGGCAGAAGAGGCGGGGGGGACCGCGAAATTCGAAGTAACCGCCACCAGGCGGCGGCCCAAGACCCTGGACGAGCTGGCGGGCCAGGAATTCGTGGTTTCCACGCTGAAAAACTCCCTGGAAAAGAAGACCATCGCCCACGCCTACCTGTTTTCCGGCCCGCGGGGCTGCGGCAAAACCAGCGCCGCCCGGATTCTGGCCCGCTCCCTGAACTGCGAAAGGGGGCCGGGCCCCGTGCCCTGCGGGGTCTGTACCAACTGCCGGGAGATCGCCGCCGGTTCCAGCCTGGATGTTATCGAGATTGACGGGGCCAGCAATACCTCGGTCAACGACGTGCGGCAGATCAGGGACGAGGTGCTGTTCCCCCCCCAAAGCGGGGCCTACAAGGTCTACCTTATCGACGAAGTCCACATGCTTTCCACCAGCGCCTTTAACGCCCTGCTCTAGACCATCGAGGAGCCCCCCCACTACATCGTCTTTATCTTTGCCACCACGGAACTCCACAAGGTCCCGGCCACGATCAAAAGCCGCTGCCAGCAGTTTGCCTTCCGCCTTATCCCGCTTGAGACCATCAAGGCCATCCTTAAAAACATCTGCGCCGAAATGAAGCTGGAGGCCGAGGACGAGGCCCTGTTCTGGATAGCCCGCGAATCCACCGGAAGCCTGCGGGATGCGTTTACCCTCTTTGACCAGGTTGTCTCGTTTTCCGGGGGGCATATCCGCACGGAACTTATCCGGGAAAAGCTGGGCCTGACGGGGCTTGAACGGCTCAACGAACTGGCGGAAGCCTGCGCGGAAGGCGGGGCGGCGCGGGGATTCGAGCTGCTTGACCGGATCCTCGGATCAGGGGTCGCCGTCGAGCAGCTTGTCATCGACCTGGCCGCCTATTACCGGAGCCTTCTTCTGCTTAAAAATTCGGTAACCCGCGAATCCCTTCTGGGCTACCCTGCGGAGCGTTTTTCGGCCGCGGTCCTGGCGGCGCTGGACCCGGTGCGGCTTGAGCAGGCCCTGGAACTGCTTCTTGCGTGTTACCGGGATATCCGGTACTCCGTATCCCCCCGTTTCGAACTGGAAACCCTGGTTTCCAAGCTCTGCTGGCTGAAAAACTGGGTTTCCCCGCTGGAACTGCGGGCCGCCGTGGAAGATGCCCGGAAGGCCCTGGGAACGGGAAGCCCCGGACGCCCTTTAGCGGGGGGGGGATCGCCACCCCCCGTCAAACCGGCGGATCATAACCCGGCGGCTTCTTTAAGCGAGGAATTCCGGCGCCGCATGGCGGCGCGGGAGGCGCAGGCCCCTGCGGGGACGGCCCCCAGGCCGGTGGACACGCGGCCCGATCCCGGGGAGGATGAGGACGACATGCCCATGTGGAGCGGCCTTAACCGCCAGGGCCCGGCGGAGCCGGCGGACCCCCTGGCCCAGCGGGTGCTGCAGATCTTCCGGGGGACCGTCGTTTCCGTAGGGCCGGCCGCAGAGAACGCCGTTTCCGCAGGGGCGGCACAGGGAGGAGCCGATGAATATAAACCCTTTTGAAATTATCAAGAACGCCCAAAAACTACAGGAACAGATGGGCGTCATCCAGAATAGGCTTGCCGCCATCGTGGTCACCGGGCAGTCCGGCGGCGGGATGGTAGAGGTGGACCTTAACGGCAAGATGGAGGTACGGGCGGTCCGCATCGCCCCGGAGGCGGCGGCGGATATCCCGATGCTGCAGGACCTGGTGATGGCCGCCTTTAGTTCCGCGCTGGAAAAGGCGCGGGAACGTACCGGCGCGGAGATGGGGACCCTGGCTTCCGGCCTGGGCGTTTCCCCGGGGACCATTCCCGGCTTCCCGGCGGGGCAGTGAACGGCGCCGCAGAGCCCGGCCTGAACCGCGAAAGCGCCATCGACCGGCTCGTATCCCTGCTCTCCAGGCTGCCCGGCGTCGGGAAAAAAAGCGCCGGACGCATCGTCTACCACATCCTGGACGGGGATCCCGCCTACGCCCGCCTGCTGGCCGGGGAACTGGGGCTTCTGCACCAGGCGATTCGCCGCTGTTCCGTCTGCGGCAGCTTTACCGAAACCGACCCCTGCCCCGTCTGCGCCGATCCGGGCCGGGACCGCGGCCTGATCTGCGTGGTCGAACGGCCCCAGGACGTGCGGATTATCGAAGAATCGCGGGAATTCCGGGGTGTTTTTCACGTTCTGGGCGGGCTTATCGCCCCGCTGGACGGCATCGGCCCCGACAAGCTGCGAATCGGCGATCTTCTAAGCCGGGTCCGCCGGGGCGGGATTCGGGAACTGATCCTTGCCTTTAACCCCACCGTCGAAGGGGACACCACCGCCCTGTACCTGCAAAAACTCCTTAAAGACCTTGAAGTCGAAGTAAGCCGCCTGGCGTCGGGGCTGCCCGTGGGGGGGGATCTGGAGTACACCGACAAACTCACCCTGTCCCGCAGTTTCCGGGGCCGGGTCAGGTTATAGCGGGAACAGGGTCTCCTGATAGATTGGCAGTGCCGACGCATATAAAAATCAAGGCCAGGCCGCTTTACACCTTTCGCCCCCCGGGCGTTCTGTCTACCGCAATATTCCCATGTATATGCGCTAACCCTGGAGAACGAATCATTCCTTGTCGATCTTTCTAAAACATTCGTCGATCACCGGATCCAGGGACGGAAGGTTGAAGCCCTGCTCCGCCAACTGCCGGCGTTCCCCGCTTTCCGGCCAGTTCATGTAGGGATCGGCGTAATGATCCCGCAGGTAGTGGTACACCAGGTCCTCGGCCTTTTCCGGCAGGGAAAAAAAGATACCCCGGCCGCCGCCCAGGATCTTGCGGATCGCCGGGCGGGCCTGGGCCAGGAAACGGTCCTGGTACAGATCGTAACCCCGGCCCGACAGTTTCCGCAGCCGGTCCGATACGGAGCCTCCCGCCGGCCGGGGCGTTTTGGGAGGCGCGGGCCAGGCGGCCTTGGACGGGACGGCCTTCGCCGGGACCGGGGGCCGGGACGGAACGTTGGCAGGGGGCTTGGCCTCCGAAACTTTAGGCGGGGCCGGAGCGTTGGCCGGGGGCTTGGCCTCCGGAGCGTTGGCAGCGGCGTTTTCCGCTGCGGCGGGCTGGGGGGGCCGGGACGGGGCGGCCTTCGCCGGGGCAGCCTTAACCGGGGCCGGGGCCTTGGCCGGAGCAGGGGCTTTGACCGGGGCAGAAGCTTTGGCCGGGGCGGACGATTTGTCGACGATGCCCTTGGCGAGCTTCCAGTTCCGCTGCAGGTAGCGGTCGCCCTGAATTGAATAGTAATAGCCCGTCACCAGCATGGACATTACGGAACTCAGGATATCCTCGTCCCGGTAGTTGGCGTTCCGGCCCCGGCGGATCGTCAGGTACACCGCGTGGTTCTTCGTCCCGTACTTACGGGAGTAGAGAAAGAGGATCTGCTCAAAGGCGGGGTCGTTTACCAGGTTCCAGTACTTCACGCAGTAGGCCAGGGTCTGGTCCTCCGGGCGGGTAAAGCGGCCCGGAATCTCTATGCGGGCAAGGTCGGCGCCGGAAAAAACCACGGTGGAAAAATCAAAGGCCGGCGCCGCCGCGGTTTCGCCGTGTTTCCGGTCCTGCTTCCGGCTCCGCTCGCGTTCCAGAACCGGCAGCGATCGGGACAGGTAGGACCGCACAAGCTCCACGGCCTGTTCCATGGGGCCGACCTGGTAGTTCAGAACCTGGGCGTAGCGGTACATCCGGTCAAGCCCGGAAACCGCCTCGTACTGCTCCCTGGGAAAAAAACGCAGAATCTCCTCGATGGTTTTGATGGTAGAGTAGACATCCTGCCTGTTGTAGGCCCCGATCCTCCCGCCGATATAGCCGATGATCCCCCGGACCCGCTCCAGCGCCCGTTCCGCCAGGCGGCGGTAGCCTACCGCGAGCAGGCGGGGGAACAGGGGGTCCCGGCTGCGGTAACTGCGGAGCAGGGCCATACGGAGGGTGTCGTCAGGATAACGGGGCCTGATACGGTACTGGTACAGGTTAAGGGCATCCCGGCCCTGGCCGGTGGCGCGCAGATAACAGTAACGCTCAATGTCGGGATCGCTGCCGGGATGGAGATAAGGATACTCCAGCCGGAACAGTTCGTCCTGAATGTCCTTAAAATCCATCAACTAATCATAGAATTTTGGCCCCCTTTATGCAATGAAACCCCCCTGCTATGATAGAGCCATGCACTATACCAACAAATTTTTACGGATCCTCGGCGCGGGGGGGCTGGTTTTGGCCCTGATACCCGGATGTGCGCGGACGGAACGGCAGCAGCCCGCAGCGCCCCAGAGATCCGCGGATTCCGCGGCCCAGGAGAACAGCGGCCTGGGAGACGGGCTTTTCGCCCGGATCAGCACCAACCGGGGCGACATCGTCGTCCGGCTGGAATACGAAAAAACCCCGCTAACGGTTTGTAACTTTGTCGCCCTGGCGGAAGGCCGGATGGACGTGGCCCAGGGCAGGCGTTTTTACGACGGCCTGACCTTCCACCGGGTCATCGAGGACTTCATGATCCAGGGGGGCGACCCGGCGGGCAACGGCAGCGGCGGGCCGGGCTACCAGTTCCCCGACGAGTTCGACCCCAGCCTTAAACACGACGGCCCGGGGGTGCTTTCCATGGCCAACGCCGGGCCGGGGACCAACGGCAGCCAGTTCTTCATCACCCATGTGGAAACCCCCTGGCTCGACGGCATGCACACGGTTTTCGGCAGGGTGGTACGCGGGCAGCAGGTGGTTAACGCGATCGTCCAGGGGGACCGGATACAGAGCGTCACGATCATCCGCAACGGCGCCCAGGCCAACGCCTTTAAGACGGATCAGGCCGCCTTCGACAGCCTGCTGCAAAACGCCACCGCCGCCGCCGCCGCCCAGCGGAAGGCCCAGCGGGACGCGGACACCGCCCAGATCAAGGCAAAGTACCCCAACGTCACCGTGGCCCCCTCCGGCATCCTCTACGAGATCCTGGCGGCCGGTTCGGGCGCCAGGCCCGAGGCGGGAAACACCGTGCGGGTACACTACCGGGGCATGTTCCTGGACGGCACGGTGTTTGATTCGTCGGACCTGCACGGCGCCCCGCTGGAATTCGCCGTCGGCCAGGGGACGGTAATCCCCGGATTCGACCAGAGCGCCCTGGACATGAGCCTGGGGGAAAAGCGGCTAGCGATCTTCCCCCCGGAATTCGCCTACGGGGAACGGGGCGCGGGGGGGGTTATCCCCCCGAACAGCTACCTGGTATTCGAGATGGAGCTGGTAGAGATTATACGGTAATCCCCGCCGGCCAGGGTAAAAAGCCCCGCCGCCCCGGAACTCAGCGTCAGGCCCCGGTCCGCGCCCACAAAGACGGCCTCCGTATCCGGCAGGCTTTCCACCAGGGCAAGCCCCCGTTCCGGTCCCAGGGCGAAGCAGGCGGTAGAAAGGGCGTCCGCGTCTATCGAACGGCCCGCCACAATGGTCACCGACAGGAGGCCGTTCTGCACGGGGTAGCCGTCGCGGGTGGAGAGTATGTGGTGGTAACGCCGCCCCCCCTCCTCAAAGTAGCGCTCGTACACCCCGCTGGTGACAACGCTTTTGTCCTTTACGCGGAGAACCCCCAGGTAGTTCCCGCGTTCCTCCAGCGGGTCCTGAACGCCGATGCGCCAGCTTTCCCGCCCCGGCCGTTCCCCCAGCGCGAAAATATTGCCCCCCAGATCGACAAGGGCCCGCCGGAGCCGCCCCCGGCGCAGGACGGCGGCGGCCTGATCCGCGGCGTAGCCCTTGGCAATGGCCCCCAGGTCCAGGGCCTGGCCCCGCCGCCGCAGAAAAGCCGTCCCCGCCGCCCGGTCGATCACCAGATCCCGCCAGTCCACCAGGGCAAGGGCCGCCTGAATCTCCTCCCCGGCGGGGACGCGGGGGTTTTCGCCCCCAATCCCCCACAGCGCCACCAGGGGGCCGACCGTGGGATCGAAAGCGCCCCCCGAAAGCTCCGCGTAACGGCGGGCCTCCTCCAGCACCTCCAAAAGCCCCGCGCCCACCGCCACCGGCCCGATCCCGGCGTTCAGGTTGACCAGATCAAGCTCCGAAAGCCCCCCCGCCCCGCCGGGGGTAAAGGCCATCGAATCCTCTATCTCCTGAAGCCGGGCGAACACGGCGTCGTAGTCCGCCGCGCCGCCCCGTTCGAACAGCGTGACGCTGCACAGCGTGCCCAGCACAAATTCCACGCGGGGGCGGGGGGCCCGGGAGCAGGAAAGGCACAGGAAGGCAAGGGCAAGGGGGACGGCGAAACGGCTCATTTCCCAAGTATAGCATTTCACCCCCGCTTTGAACTAAACTAACGGTAAATATGGGCACGGAAGATCCTTCGGTCGAACTGGCCGGCAGAAAAATTTTTTTTCTACACCCCCTGCCGCCAATCCGGAACGTTGTCATTGACGACCTGATCCAGCGGGAATACGAGGCCTACGCGGCCGGCGACCGCATTATCCTTAGACGGCTGCTCAAGGGCTTCCCCGGAAGCGTTGTGTTTGTTGACATTGACCAGGCTATCGGGGAAAAGGAATGGGAGTCCTGGATCCGGGAAGTATTGAACGCCGGGGATCTGGCGGACATCCGCCTTGGCGTGCTAACCGCCAACCGGAGCGACGCCCTGCAGAACAAGTACGCCAACATGCTCCGCCTTCCCTGCGGCTACACGATGATCCACCGGGATCTGAATATCACCATAGCGCAGATCGTGAACATCCTTAACGCCAACAGCGCCAAGGGCAGGCGCAAGTTCCTGCGGGCCAGCGTGGAAAACGAATCCCAGACCATGGCGAACTTCCCGCTGGGGAGCCAGTTTGTCAGCGGGATCATCCGCGACATCAGCACCGCCGGTTTTTCCTGTTCCTTTGCCGAAGACCCCATGTTCCCCAAAAATTCGTCGTTCTCCAATGTGCAGCTCAAGCTAAAGCACACCATCCTCAACGTGGAAACGGTCATTCTCGGTTTCAGGGAAGAGGGAAACACCAAAACCTACGTTTCCCTGTTCACCGAGCGCATGTCGCCGGATTCCAAAGTCAAGATCCGCAAGTACATCCAGGGCAACCTCCAGGCCAGGATGGACGCCCTTATGGGGCAGCCGTAGGGTCTGTTACGCAGGGCCGCCCGGTTTGACACGGATTTGACAATTCCCCCCCACGAATTTGACACGCCCGCGCCTATAGTGATGTTAAGAAAACGCAGGATAAACCTGCGGGGTCCGTCCGCCTGGCGGACAGAGATCCAAAATTCACACAAGGAGCGTAGTATGAAAAGATTGGCTTGCCTGGCCCTGGTTGCCCTGCTGGCGGGGAATGTGTTCGCGGGCGGAAAGCGGGAGCCCGCCTCTTCCGGATCGTCCGGCGGGGGCAGCATCGTTGTCATATCGCGGGAAGACGGTTCGGGAACCCGGAGCGCCTTTACGGAACTGTTCGGAGTCCTCGACTCAAACAAAAAGGACGCCATTACCCCCCTGGCGGAAATAACCAACAACACCGCCGTCATGATGACCAGCGTGGCGGGCGAACGGAACGCCATAGGCTATATCTCCCTGGGCTCCCTTAACAACACGGTCAAGGCCCTGGCCATTGACGGGGTAACGCCGAACGCCGGAACCGCCGCGAGCGGGGAGTACAAAATTACCCGGCCCTTCTACATCGCCACCAAGGGCGAGGTAAAGGCGGCCTCTGCGGATGTTATCGCGTTCATCTTGAGCCGGGCCGGGCAGGACGGGATCGCGGCAAGCGGCTACGTCCGCAGAACCGATACGGGGGCCTTTACCAGCGCCATGCCTTCCGGCAGGATCATCATCGCCGGTTCTTCTTCGGTCACGCCGGTCATGGAAAAGCTCAAGGAAGCCTACGCGAAGATCAACCCCGGCCTTAACATTGAAATACAGCAAAGCGACTCCTCCACCGGCATGAACGCCGCGATTGACGGGATCTGCGACATCGGCATGGCATCGCGGGAACTAAAGGCTACCGAGCTGGAAAAGGGCCTTACCGGCACGGTCATCGCCATTGACGGTATCGCGGTGATCGTCAACAACGGGAACCCCCTGAACGGCCTAAGCAAGGACCAGGTAAAGGCCATTTATCTGGGCCAGGTGGAAAGCTGGGACGCCCTGGCCGGGTAGCCATGAAAGAAAAAATACTACACGGCGTCTTCGTGGCGGCGGCCTGCGTGTGCATCTCCTGCGTGGCCCTTATCTGCCTGTTCCTCTTCGTCAACGGTATTCCCGCCATCGGGAAAATCGGGCCCCTGGCCTTCCTGCTGGGCACAACCTGGAAACCGGGAAACGATCTGTACGGCATAGCCCCGATGATACTGGGTAGTATTTATGTCACGGCGGGGGCCGTCATCTTCGGCGTGCCCCTGGGCGTGTTCACCGCGATCTTCATGGCGAAGTTCTGCGGCAAAACCCCGCACAAGGTGTTTTCGCCCCTGGTGTCCCTGCTTGCCGGGATACCGTCGATAATCTACGGGTTTTTCGGCCTCGTGGTCCTGGTCCCCGCCCTGCGCTTCCTCTTCGGGGGCAGCGGGAAAAGCCTCCTTACCGCGTCCCTCCTGCTTGCCCTGATGATCCTGCCCACGATCATCAGCATATCCGAATCCTCGATCCGCGCCATACCGGAAAGCTATTACGAAGGGGCCCTGGCCCTGGGGGCCACCCACGAGCAATCGGTCTTTTTCGCCGTTCTGCCCGCCGCCCGGTCCGGGATCATGGCGGGGGTCGTCCTTGGCATAGGCCGCGCCATAGGGGAGACAATGGCCGTCATCATGGTCGCCGGGAACCAGGCGGTCGTCCCCCGCGGCCTGTTCCGGGGGCTCCGCACCCTTACCGCCAACATCGTGCTGGAAATGGGCTACGCCGCGGACCTCCACCGGGAAGCCCTTATATCAACCGCGGTCGTCCTGTTCGTGTTCATTCTGATCATCAATATCCTCCTGTCCCTTAGCAAAAAGAAGGTCCAGGGATGAGCCGGGCCAGATTACTGTCGCTGGTACTCAAATGCCTGGTGATCGTGTCGGCGCTTGCCACCGGGACTGTCATCGTGTTCCTCATCGGCTACATTCTGGTAAAAGGCATCCCCCATCTTTCCCCCGGCCTTTTTTCGCCAAGCTACTCGACCGAAAACGTCTCCCTGTTCCCGGCCCTGGTCAACACCGTTATTATTACGGCGGCAGCGTTACTGGCGGCGGTCCCCGTGGGGATATGCTCGGCCATCTGGCTGTCGGAATACTCGCGGCGGGGCAGCAGGCTTATCATCCTGGTCCGGCTTGCCGCAGAAACCCTTGCGGGCATCCCCTCTATCATTTACGGCCTTTTCGGCATGCTGCTGTTCGTCATTTTCCTTGGCTGGGGTTATTCCCTGCTCGCGGGGGCCTTTACGCTGGCGATCATGGTGCTGCCGGTCATCATGCGGACAACCGAGAACGCCCTGCTCTCCGTGCCCGATTCGCTGCGCGAGGGCAGCTTCGCCCTGGGGGCCGGCAAGCTGCGGACCATATTTTCCATCGTCATTCCGGCTGCCATGCCGGGGATCCTTTCGGGGGTCATCCTCTCCATCGGGCGCATTGTGGGCGAAACCGCAGCGCTTATCTTTACCGCCGGGACCGTGGCGAAGATACCGGACAGCCCCTTCTCATCGGCGCGGACCCTGGCGGTCCACATGTACAGCCTTTCCAGCGAGGGCCTGTACATAAAACAATCCTACGCCACAGCGGTAGTGCTGCTTGTGCTTGTAGCCGCCATCAACACCCTTGCGGGCATGGGGGCGAAAAAAATTGGATCGAATATCAATGGATAAACTGAACATAGCGGAACTAAACCTGCATTACGGAACCTTCCATGCCCTTAAAAACATCAACCTTTCGATAAACGAGCGCGAAATAGTCGCCCTTATCGGGCCGTCCGGCTGCGGCAAGTCCACGCTGCTCAAAACCATAAACCGGATGAACGATCTGGTCGAAGACTGCCGGATCGAGGGGAAGGTCCTTCTTGACGGCGAAGACATATACGGCGGCATGGATGTAACGGTGCTGCGAAAGAGGATCGGCATGGTTTTCCAGAAACCCAACCCT
This sequence comes from Treponema sp., assembly GCA_031276685.1. Lineage (GTDB taxonomy): Bacteria > Spirochaetota > Spirochaetia > Treponematales > Breznakiellaceae > JAISFT01. The sequence continues at coordinate 15,622 of JAISMQ010000232.1, forward strand.
TTCCCCATGAGCGTGTACGACAACATCGCCTTCGGCCCCCGCACCCACGGCGTCAAGTCGCGGGTAAAACTGGACGAGGCGGTCGAAACATCCCTGCGTTCCGCGGCGATCTGGGACGAGGTAAAGGACCGCCTGAAAAAAAACGCCCTTTCCCTTTCCGGCGGGCAGCAGCAGCGGCTCTGCATCGCCAGGGCCCTGGCGGTAAACCCCGAAGTCCTGCTCATGGACGAACCAACCAGCGCGCTGGATCCCATATCCACGTCAAAAATAGAAGACCTTGCGGCGGAGCTGAAGAAACACTACACTATCGTCATAGTCACCCACAACATGCAGCAGGCGGCCAGAATTTCCGACCGGACCGGCTTTTTCCTTCTTGGCGAGATGATCGAATGTGGCGCCACCGAATCGATTTTTTCCATGCCCCGGGACAAACGGACCGAGGATTATATTACCGGGAGATTTGGCTGATGCGTGAAACATACCATAAACAGCTTGAAAACCTGCATATCGAACTTATACGGATGGGGGCGCTCTGCGAGGACGCCATTTCCATCGCGGTAAAGGCCCTTATAGACGGGGACAGCGCCCTGCGGGAAAAAGTATGGGACCTTGAGCGGGAAATCGACATGAAGGAGCGCCAGATCGAATCCTATTCCCTGCGCCTCCTCCTGCGGGAACAGCCGGTCGCCGGCGATCTGCGCCAGATCACGGCGGCCCAGCGCATGATCACCGACATGGAGCGCATCGGCGACCAGGCCGCCGACATAGCGGAACTGTCGCGCTTTATCGAAAACCGGGAACTGATAAACGGCATCCCCGTCAGCGACATGGCGAAGGCCGCCGCAAAGATGCTTACCGGCAGCGTGGACGCATTCGTGGCGGCGGATCTTGAAAAGGCCCGTTCGGTCATCATCTACGATGACGTGGTGGACAAGTACTTTGTGGAGATAAAGAACGCCCTCATCGCGCTTGTTTCAAAAAACAGCGGCGCGGGCGAGGAGTGCATAGATTTACTGATGATAGCGAAGTACCTGGAGCGAATCGGCGATCACGCGCAGAATATCGCCGAATGGGTTGAATACTACCTCACCGGAAAACGCGGATGAACCGCCTAATCTACCTGGTCGAAGACGACGCGGGTATATGCGAACTGGTAATCTATACCCTGCGCAGCACAGGCTTCCAGGCGCGGGGCTTTTCCTGCGCGCAGGAATTCTGGCAGGCCCTGCGGGAAGAACCGCCCGCACTGGTGATTCTGGACATCATGCTCCCCGGCGAAGACGGCCTGGCGATTCTAAAGCGGCTGCGTTCAGGCGAATCCACAAAAAAACTGCCCGTCATGATGCTGACAGCCAAAGGCGCCGAATACGACAAGGTCCTGGGGCTGGATTCCGGGGCCGACGACTATATGGCAAAACCCGCAGGCATGATGGAACTCGTGGCCAGGGTTAAAAGCCTCCTGCGGCGCGCCGGGGCCGAAGCCGAAAAAGACGAATTCAAAACCGGGGATCTGTACATAAACATACCCCGCCACACGGTCACGTCCGGCGGCGAGGAAGTTACCCTTACGCTCAAGGAATTCGACCTGCTGGTATACCTGGCAAGGAATTCCGGCATCGTCCTCTCCCGCGAGCGGATCCTCCAGGCGGTCTGGGATTACCCCCTGACCCTGGAAACGCGGACGGTGGACACCCACATCCTTACCCTGCGGACAAAGCTAAAGGCGTCGGGGGCGCTGATCAAAACCGTGCGCGGCATAGGTTACAAAATGGAGGACCCGGCATGAGGGGGAAAATACTCCGGTTCGCCCGCAGCCTGGCGGGTTTTTCCATCGTACTGACCGCCGTCTTTATCAACCTTACCGTGTACTGGGATTATTCAAACGCCATAAAACAGAACCTTGTTATCGAAACGGCGTACATCGGCGCGGGAATAGAAATGTCCGGCCCGGCCTACCTGGCGTCCCTCAGCCGGGCGGGTATCCAAAACGGCGGTATTTCCACGCGGATCACCCTGGTCGCCCCCGACGGCCGCGTGCTTTTCGATACCAGCGCCGGCGCGGAAAGCATGGAAAACCACCTTTCGCGGCGGGAAATACAGGGGGCGCTGGAAACGGGGGCCGGCGCGGACACGCGGTTTTCCCAAACCATGCGGAAACAGACCTACTACTACGCCTCTAGGCTTGGGGACGGGACTATTTTACGGGCCGCAAAAACAACCGACAGTATCTTTATGTCCCTCTTGCGGCCCATCATCGTTACTATCATCATCGCCATCGTTATCTTTACGGCGGCCGCGTCAATAAGCTCCCGCGTTACCGGAAAACTTGTGGAACCCATCAACCGCCTTAACCTGGACAACCCGGAGATCAACGACACTTACGAAGAACTCAGCCCCCTTCTTACGCGCATGAAAAAGCAGAACGACATGATAGCCGCCCAGCTTTCCGAACAGAGAAAACGGCAGTTGCAGTTTACCGCAATTACCAACAACATGCGCGAAGGGCTGATCATCCTGGATCAGAACGCCCAGATCCTGTCATGTAACAGGAGCGCCCTTAAACTCCTGGATGTCCACCTTGAGAATATTGAAAACCAAAACGTGCTGGTGATCCGCCGGGACGAGGCATTCCGCAACGTGGTGGAAAAGGCGGCCGCCGGAGCCGCCGCAGAAGCGCTGCTGCCCTCCCGGGAAGGCCACCTGCGGATCTTCGCCAACCCGGTGGCGGATAACGGAACTATTTTAGGCGCGGTCCTCGTTATCCTGGACGTGACCGAGCAGGAGGACCGTGAAAAACTGCGCCGCGAATTTTCCGCCAACGTCTCCCACGAATTAAAAACGCCGCTTATGGCCATTTCCGGCTACGCGGAAATCATGGCGGAGGGCCTGGCCAAACCGGAGGACATGGGGCGCTTCGCGCAGAACATCTACGCGGAAGCCCAGCGGCTTATCACGCTGATAGGCGATATCCTGCTGCTTTCGCGGCTGGACGAAAAAAACGAGCTGCCCGCGGAAACCGTAGACCTCCTCGCCCTTGCCCGCAGCGCCCTGGACCGGATAAGCGGGGCGGCGGCGGAACGCGCCCTTCGCGTCTACCTTGACGGCGAGGAAGCCGTGGTTACCGGCATACGGCAGATCCTGGACGAAGTCATCTACAACCTGCTGGACAACGCGGTTAAGTACAACAGGCGGGACGGGGAGATCCGCGTGTCCATAAAAAAAACCGGCGGCGCGATAGAATTTTCAGTCGCCGACACGGGCATCGGCATTGCCCCCTCCGAACAGGAGCGGATCTTTGAACGCTTTTACCGGGTGGACAAAAGCCGGGGCAAGGCGGCGGGCGGCACCGGCCTGGGCCTTTCGATTGTCAAGCACGGCGCCAGACTCCACAACGCCGCGATCGAAGTCCGCAGCGACGGCGCGACCGGCTCCTGCTTTACCCTGCGCTTCGAAACGCCGCGACAGACGGTGTAAGGGGCCCCGGTTTATTCGTTTTTCGCCGAATACATCTTCATCAAAACGTCCTCGATGGTGCCTTCGAGTATTTTGATATCCTTTATTTTATAATGGGCCGTAATATAGGTAACCGCGTCCGCCACACTGATTTGCGACTTGTCGCAGGTAAAGAACAGCCTGTCGCCTTCCTCCGCGCCGCCTTTTTTTACCGTGAGCAGGGGATTGGGGGCAAGAGCAGGGGCAGGGCCGTCGGTTTCAACCTCAATCGTAAACCGGCTGATAAACTTTTCCCTGAACAGCCGCAGATCGCCATCGTGGCATATCTTCCCCTTGTCAATCACAATAATGCGGCCGCATATCTCCTCAATATCGCTCATGTCATGCGTAGTCAGAATAACGGTAGTATTGTCGGTCTTGTTGATCTCTTTGATAAATTCCCGGATGCGCTTCTTGGCCACAATATCCAGCCCGATGGTCGGTTCGTCCAGGTACAGCACCTTCGGATTGTGCAGCAGGGACAACGCGATATTGGCGCGCATCCGCTGCCCCAGGCTTAACTGCCGGACCGCCTGGTTGATAAAACCATCCATCTGCAGAATATCGGTAAATTTTTCAACGTTCCGTTTGAATTGAACG
>JAISMQ010000011.1 GCA_031276685.1 Treponema sp.
AGGGGCATATCTTCCCTCAAAATCTCCCATTCGGACTCCCTGTACCGGACTCAGAAACGGAGGTCCATCAGGATAAAGATGCACAAACCGGCCTATCTGTACCTGCTGGGGCCGGAGGAGGGGGCCGGAAAAGCCGAAACGGTCCCCGGCGTCAAATGCTTCATGGAAGACCTGTCCGACACGGGCTGCGCGCTGGCCATCGGCGGCCAGGCTGCGGCGGGGATGAGGGTCAAAGCGCAGTTTTCCCTTTCCGGTACGCCCATCTGCATGACCGGGACGGTCCGTTCGGTGGACTACAAAGAGGCCACGCAGCGTTCCCTGCTCCACATCGAGGCCGATCCCCTGCCGCGTTACGCGCAGAACAAGATTTTGGGCGAGGTTTTTGGCATGCAGGGCGGCGACGAAGAAGATCTTCCCTACCGGATCACCGACGAGGCTGCGGAGGCGTCCGCAGAATCGGCTGCCGGAGCGGCTGTTGACACGGCCGCCGGCGCGGCGGTACCGGGGCCCGGCGGCCCGGAAGCCCCTGCGCCGCAGGAAACCGGCGCGGGCCATGTGACGGACGCCCCGCCCCCGGTTTTTACCGCGCCGGACGCGGGGGATCTGCGGGACGGGGAGCTGCCCCTGGGGGCGGAGGGCGCGGTTCCTGTCGGGGCCGCGCTGGGCGGCGAGCCGCCCCTGATACCGTTTCCGCCGGAGGGAGGTATTCTGTGAACGCCCGTGCCAAGCTGCGCTTAAACCTGGCCCTAAAACCGGGGGTTTGGGGGGCCCTGGCGTGTTTCCTTGTTGTGGGAACGCCGGCGGCCGCCCAGGATTCGATACTCAATTCCTACCAGCGGAATTTAATGCGGGCCAGCCTTTCTACCAACGCGGGGATCCAGCTGGACGCCGCGACCGATGACCGGGCTTCTGAATTAATCGGCCAGCTTTACGAATACGCCCAGAATATTTCCCTGCAAAACGCCGAGATCCTGCGGGGCGACCCGGATCTTCTCAATCTGACGGTTATTGCCGCCAGGGGGGCGGGGGCCGCGTCCCATACGCGGAGCATAGATACCCTGTGGAATGTCTTTAGCCAGTTTCGGGATTCCCATGTCAGAATTGCCGCGCTTGAGGCCCTGGCGGTTCTTGCCAAAGGGGCAGCCCAGGGCAATCCGCAGGGCAACGCCCAGGGCAGCGCCCATATCGTGGAGAATCTTAACCAGTTCCTGGCGAATCAGAACAGCCTGTACCGTTCCAGCATGGATGTGGATATCCCCACCATTTCCGCCTGTATAAGCGCTCTGGGGGCGCTGGGGGGCGAAAGCTCGTTTCCGGTCCTCTTTGCGGTTATCACCGCCGGCTACCCCGAACCCCTGGGGGCCCAGGCGGCGGAGGCCCTGGAAAAGCTTCCCGGCGATACCAAGGCGAATCTGACGGAGATACTGCGGAAAAACCCCCCCGTGGAAAAACTGGCCGTCTTCCGGGCGGCAATTGCCAGCCGCGGCATGAGCGACGCGGAAAAAGGCGCATTCGCCCAAACCGCGCTGGAAATCGGCATGCAGCGGGAGGCCAACGGGGCCGCCCTGGCCCTGCTCTGTTCCCTCGCGGTACAGGCCCTGAGGGATTTCAAGTGGGCCCGGGCGGATCAGGTCGTACTGCGCTATTTCTACCAGATCCAGTCGGAATACCAGGAAAGCCGGACGCCCCAGCAGCGGGATCTGCTCCTGGAGGTGATTTCCTGCCTTGCCGTCATGGACAGCCCCGACGCGGCCCAGGCCCTTTCCCTGCAACTGGGCTACCTCAATTCCCAGTTTGAACGGGCCAGCAAGGACGGGACTTTTGGCGAACATGACGAATCCCTCGTGCTGGGGGTGATCACCGCCCTTGGGCAGTTGGGGGATAGAATCGCCTTTGACAATCTCCACTACGTCGGCTATTTGGATTACCCCGAGCGTATCAAGGCTGCGGCAAGGGAGGCGCTGGCTAATCTTAAATGGTAAACCACGACCGCCCCTTCCCCCTTTCCGCCCTTACCGCGGGGGCGGTTATCTCCTATTACGGGGCCTACCTCCTTGATTCCCGGGTATTTTCCCCGGGCTCAGGCCCCTTTTCCGGCGGCGGGCGTTTCTTTATAGCCGCCGGAGTGGCGCTGTGGTCCTTCTTCCTGGCGCTCGGTTCCCCGGTTCTTCCGCTGCGGCGGTCCCGGCGGGGCATCTGCGCCCTTGGCGCCGCTTGTGCCGCCGGCCTTGTACTTGGCGCCGCCGTTGCCGGGCGCATACCCGGCCCGCCCGATCCGGGGCTGCCCTCCGGCAGGGTTGGCGCCCTTGAAGGGGTGCTGCTGGAGGATCCCCGGAAGATCGCCGGGGGGAACGGCATGGCCCGGCTTGAACTGGGGCGGGCCTGGGCCTTTGGCGGGGCCGCTATCGGCGGCGCAGGGGTCCGCAGTTCCGCGCGGGGAAGGGTGACGGTGCTGTTTCCCGGCGGCCGCCTGGACGATCTGAAGGAATTCGGCAGGAACTGTACGGTCTACCTTGAAGGCGGTTTCCTGCCGCCCCGGCCCGGCGAATCCGGCCCCGGCATGTTTCGGGCCGCAGGGGTCCACGTTGTTTCCCCGGCGCCGCCCCTGGAACGGTTCCGTACCGGCCTGCGGCAAAACCTGGTCGCCCGCCTAAGCCGGCCCGACAACCAAAGCTGGGGGAGTCTTTCGCTGGCCCTGCTCCTGGGCGTCCGGGATAACCTGGATTCGGATTTTGCCCGCTCGTACCGGGATGCCGGGGTTTCCCACGTACTCGCCCTGTCGGGTATGCACCTGGCGGTTCTCTCCGCCCTTATTGCCTTTCTTTTTAAGCGGCTCCTTGGTTCGCGGGGGGCGGCCCTGATCGGCGCGCTGTTTATTCTGGCCTATGTGTTTCTGGTAGGCTCCCAGCCTTCCCTGGACCGGGCGGCGATCATGTACCTCCTGGGGGCCCTGGCGCTGGTGTGCTTCCTGGCGCGGAATCCGGTTTCCCTTCTTAACCTGGCCTTTATCGTGCAGATCCTGCGGCAGCCGGAATCCGGCGTTGCCGTTTCCTTTATCCTGTCTTACCTGGCCCTCTGGGGGATCCTCCACCTGGGCGTAAAAATAGCGGTTCTGTTCCGGGGCCGGCTCCCCCCGGCCCTGCTCGAGGGGCTTTCCGCTTCGCTGGGGGCCTTTATAGCCACCGCCTGGGTCAGCGCCGCCAATTTCGGCGCGCTACAGCCTGCGGGCATCGTGGCGGGCCTGGTAATTGTCCCGCTGACAAGCCTGTTCATGGTCGGGACCGTCGGGTATCTGGCCCTCGATCCGCTTCTGCCCTTCCTGGCGCGCCCTCTGGGCCTGGGCCTCTCCGCGCTTTACAAAACCCTGGACGCATTGGTGGGCCTTTCCGCCGGTTTTCCGGGAATCGCGCTGGGTTCCGCCGGAAGCGTGGAAATTTCTTCCTGGCTGCCCGTGCTGGGGCTTTCGCTGCTGCTTGCCGGCCTTGTCGTGTTCTTTTCCCGGCGCCGCGCCCGGATCCGCGTCCCGGCCCTTCCCTGATGTGCGCCGCGTCCCTTAATTACGATTCCCCCCTCGCGCTCAAGGCGTTTCTGGACGGGCGGGGCCTTGGGATGCGGAAAAAACTGGGGCAAAATTTTTTGATCAAGGGCGGCATCCGCAAAAAACTGGCGGCGGCCCTGGAGCTAAGTCCGGGGGACGGGGTTTGGGAGATTGGTCCCGGCCTGGGGGCCATGACCGGGGAGCTTCTTGAACGGGGGGCCAGGGTAAAAGCCTTCGAGCTTGATCCGGGCTTCGTGGAATTCTTGCGGGAGGAATTCGGCGGCCGTCCCGGTTTTTCCCTGGTTCCCGGCGATGTGCTTAAAACCTGGAAGGGCGAGGCGGGGGCCCCCTTCCTGCTGGGGAACCTGCCCTACAACATCGCTGCCGTTCTTCTGGGGGATCTTGCGGAGGGGAAGCGCCTGTTCAGGCGTATGGTAGTAACGGTGCAGAAGGAACTTGGGCGCCGTCTGACGGCCCGGCCGGGGCAGGCCGATTATTCGTCCTTTACGGTGCTTGTCGCCGGGCTGTACACGGTAAAGGCCCTCGTAACCATGGGCCCCTCGTGTTTCTATCCGCCGCCCCGCGTCGATTCTGCGGGGCTCAGACTCGACCTAAGGGAAGACGCGGCGGGCGAAGCAGCGCCTCCCGGCCTCCTGCACCCCATGGTGCGGCGGCTCTTTTCTTCCCGGCGTAAAACCGTTAAAAATAGCCTGGGGGCTTTTGTTTCGTCCTGTTCCGGCACGGAACGCGGGGCAAAAGAACTGGCCATGGCCGCCCTGGAACACTGCGGGATAAGGCCGGACGAGCGGCCTGAAAATTTGGATATCCCCCAGTTCAGGGAACTGGCCCTGCGGCTTCAGCATCTTGGTGTGGGGGGATAGTTTGTCTATCGCGGCGGCGCTGGAATCCATCGAGGAACGCATACAAAGGGCCTGCATACGCGCGGGCAGAAAGCGGGAGGAGATCCGGCTTATGGCGGTTACCAAGTTTCAGCCCCGCGCCGCCGTAGAGGAAGCCCGGAGCAGCGGTATCCGGCTTTTCGGGGAAAACCGGGTTCAGGAGGCGGCGGAAAAGTTCCCCGCGTTTGGCGCCGGGGATCCCCCCCCGTTCCGGGACTGCGAGCTTCACATGATCGGATCCCTGCAGCGGAACAAGGCGAAGCTGGCCTCCCGGATATTCGACTGTATCCAGTCGATAGACCGGGAGGAGCTTATCGCGGAGCTTGCCAAACATACCGGGGGACGGGAACGGCCCCTGCCGGTGCTGCTGGAGCTGCATACGGGCGAGCCCTCAAAATCCGGTTTTCCGGACGGGGAAAGCCTGATTCAGGCGGCGGAACGGCTCCTCTGCTGCCCCGGCCTTCGGGCGGCGGGGCTTATGACAATGGCGCCCTTTGATTCAGGCGAAGCCCGCGCCTCGTTCCGGGCCCTGGCCCGCGCCCAGGCGGCGCTGGTTTCCCGCTTCCCCCAGGCGGACTGGTCCTGCCTTTCCATGGGCATGTCGGGGGATTTTGAAATTGCCGTCGAGGAAGGTTCCACCCTGCTGCGTATCGGCACGGCGATTTTTGGAGAGCGGTCCGGCAGTTTGCCGCGCGCGTAGGTTTTTTTCAATGAGGGGGCCTTCCCAAAACTAACCGGGTTTGGGGAAAAGCTCTGAGCGGTGGAGTTATGAAACGAATATTCCGTCTGTTACCGGCCCTTGTTTTCGCGGCCCTGTTCGCCCCGTCTTTGGCGTCCGCGCAAAATTCCGGGGTAATTGCCCCCGACATTCTGCCCGACGGTATCCGATCGCCCGTATCGCCGGAACATCCCCAGTGGGTCCAGGATCTTAGGCGGGGCGAAATTGTGGCCTTCGGCAGTTTCCCCTTCACCATGTTTTTTTCCACCATCACGATGGATTCTATCCGTTTTTTTAAGCACGATATGAACAGGGCCTATCTTCCCTGGCCCCTTAAAGGGCCGGGGGCCATTGAAATGTCCAGGGAAGAAAAAAAGCAGACCATTATGATAGCCGCCGCCGTTTCCGTTACCATCGCTATTGTCGATTTTGCCATCGTCAAGATAAAGCGGCGCCAGGAAGAGAGGCGGGAACGGATGCGGGATCGCGGGGAAATCCGCGTTAACCGTAGCCCCTCCGGCCCGGGCACGGCGGCGGATTCGGAAGAAAGCGCTCCGGGGGATCCCTGATGCCGGTTTTTTCCGGAACCGTGGAAGATACGGCGGGGCTCCGGCTTGACCGCTA
>JAISMQ010000035.1 GCA_031276685.1 Treponema sp.
CCGTTGCGATCCCCCTTAACTATATAGGGGCGGAGAGGGGCTTTTGATTCGGTTTTCGGGAGGATTCGGCAGAATTTACACTTCGATGGTCATGCCTTCCCGGGCCATGAGGATCTCCAGCGGCTCGGAGGCGAAACGGCTGCGGAAACCATCTTCCAGGGCCTTGAGTTCGTCATCGCTGCGGCGGGGCTCGTGGTGGAAGCAGACGAGTTTCTTGACGCCGGTTTTTAGGCTGTTGGCGATGGCGGTCTCGTAGGAGCTGTGCCCCCAGCCTTTGTGTTTTTTGTATTCCTCTTCGGTGTAGGAGGTGTCGTACACCAGCACGTCCGCCCCCTTGATAAATTCCAGCATCCGCTGGTTTTCCAGGGCCGCCGCCTGCTCACCCTCGCGCGCGGATTCCTCGTTGTAGGCGGGGTCGTCCTTGTCCGAGGGGAAGAGGTTGTAAAAGGGCTCGGTATCGAAGGCGGTTACGATGGACTTGCCTTCGTATTCAAAGCGGTAACCCAGGCACAGCGTTGGGTGGTTCAGGGACGTGGTGACAAGGTTAAGGCCGCCGCCCAGGTCGTAGGAGTCCTGTTTGAGTTCCTCGTATTCGATATGGGCGGCTAGTTCGTCCAGGCGGACGGGCCAGTAGCGGTACGAAAGCTGGGCGCCGATAACCTTTTCCAGCGGGTCCCCGTCGTAGGAGACGGAGCCCCATATCTTTAGCCGGGTGCCGGGGATAAAGACGGGGGTGAACATGGGGAAACCCATGATGTGATCCCAGTGCGTATGGGTGACGAAAACATCCGCAGTAATCGGGTGCTTTTTGATCTCGTTGGCGGCCAGCCAGTCGCCAAACGGTTTAACCCCGGTCCCCAGATCGACGATGATCAGCCGGTCGTCGGCGCGAATCTCGAGACAGGCGGTGTTGCCGCCGTAAACAACCGTTGCCGGTCCCGGTGTGGGGATCGAACCCCGGACACCCCAAAAACGGGTGTAAAACATACCCCGCTCCCTGCACAAAATATAGGGTCCTGCGCGGCCCGCGACGTTTTACCGGGGCGGTACGCAAGCGGAAACTGTCCGGAGACTCCGGCTCAGCCCGGCAAAGTTCCAGCCTGGCAGCTTGCCGCGTCAGCGCAAGGCCAGCCACGGGGGCAGGCTGCTGGCGGCCGGAACTAAAGTTTCAAAAAAATCTGGGCCCGCTCAATTTCCCCGGTCACTATTTTACTCAGAGCCTGGGTAATATCGGGGTCCACCTTGAGAACATCCCATGTTTCGGGGAACAGTTCAGGGTACGAATCCCCGGCAAAGCCTATTTCACACTGCTGAATAAAGTAATTCGCCAGCGCCACATTGTAAAGGAGGTCCCGATAGGGCCCCTTATAGGCGCTGCAGGCGTGGTGGTGGATAATCACGTCCCCCACCGGCCCCTGGAGCTTCCAGGCGTTGACGATCCACTCCCCGCAGACGCAGTGGTTTACCCCAAGGAGCTTGTCTTCCGCCCGGATAAGGCGCTGCCCCTTCTGTCTGGCGGCTTTCATGGTAACAGCATAAGCTTCGGGGGCAATCGCGTTAAGGGGTATCTTGCCGATGTCGTGGAGGAGCCCGGCGGTAAAGTACTCTTCCAGCCGTTTTGTGTCCAGGCCCCTTTTTTTCGCCAGCAGCTTGGAGGCAACCCCCACGCCCAGGGAATGGCGCCAGAACGCCTCCATGTCCATCGCCCTGCTCCGTTCCCGCAGGTTTTGCAGTATCGCGCTGGACAGGGCTAAATTCTTTACCGTGTTAAGCCCCAGCATGATGATGGCCCTAACCAGCGTGGTTACGTCCTGGGGCAGGCTGTAGTAGGCCGAATTGACCAGTTTAAGGACCCTGCCGGTCAGGACCGGGTCCAGGGAGATCACGTAGTTCAGATCCGCAGGGCTTGAATTGGGGTTGTTGCATACCTCCATCACCTTAACGGTCGAAATGGGCAGACTTGGCATGTTATGAATATAGTCTTCAGCTTTTTTTATAAGGCGTTCATTCATACCTGCCGAGAGTATACCCTAAAAGCGGCCGTGCAGTCACCTCTTGCGAAAATTCCCCGGTAAGAAGCCCCGGCCCGGAGGTCCCGCCCCGGTTTTGATACCTGTAGGCGGCCACGGCGAAGTGGTAGAGGGTCCCGTTTTTCAGGCCCTCGATGCGCAGGGCGCCGCGTTTTCCCGCGTCAATGGGGGAGGCCCCCCGCAGCGCGTCCGCGCCGAAGTATTCCCCCGGCGCCGTGCCGTAGTACACCAGGTAGCCGTCGGCATCGGTACCGGCGGGCTGGCGCCAGCTTAGTTCCACCGCCCCGTCCCTCGCAACGGCGCTTAGCCTGGCCGGGGGCCGGGGCGGCTCCTCGGGGCTATAGACGACGCGGATCTCCTCCAGGTAGGGGCTGGTCTCCCCGTCGGCGCTGGGGTAGAACACCGCCGCCACCTGGACGTAGCGGCCCTGGAATTCCTGGGGCAGATCCGCCCAGGGCCGTACTACCTGCCAGTCCGCGCTGGTCCAGCGGTAGGGGTTGTCCCCGAAGCGCATGAAGAACTGCATCTCCGAATCGTCGGCAAAGCGCAGGGGCCCCGCCCCGGCGTAGTCGTTGCGGATCCGGCCCCCGGCCGGGCCGATTCTGCCCCCCAGGGTCTCCACCCGGAGGACGCGGCCGGCCCCCGATCCCAGGTCGAGGGTCCTCGTTTCCACCCTGCCCCCGGCGGCCGGGTACTTCTGGATGCCCCCTTCGGTGCTGAATTCCCGGCCCGTCCGGGCGGCGTAGCGGCCGTAGACGCGGAATTCGTCCATCAGCCCCGTGTAGAGCCTCCCCAGGATAAATTCCCCGCCGTCGCCCGCAACGGGGGTGTACACATCGCCCCCCTCCGCCCCTGCCGCCGTGGCATAGCTCAGGGCTTCGACGCGGCCGTCGACAAGGTACTCCGCAAGGCCCGTGTCCGCGTCAAAGCGGATCAGGTGGTGGGTCCAGGTCTTTGGGACTACAGGCTTTTCGCCGTCCAGCGTGATGTCCAGGGTTTCCCGCCCGTCGGGGGAGATGAAAAAATCGTAAAAGGTCCACTGCAGCCGGTTTTTGACGACCGAACACTGGATGCGCTGGAACGAGTAGGAGCCCGGCGTCCCGGACCGGGTGGCGATCCAGGCGAAGATCTGCTCGCCGTTTTCCATGTTCAGCGGGTAAAGCCAGAATTCCAGGCTGAAGTCCCGGATGGCGGCGCCCGGGGCGAAAAGGGCGTCCGGCTCGCGGGCCGCGATACGCAGGGGCCCCGCCGACGCGGCCCGGGGCCTGTCCTGCGCTTCCGTGGTCTCCGGCCGGGGCGCGGCCTGGCTGGAAAAAAACGCCGCGCCGGCCCCCATGCGCGCCCATTCGGGTCCCGCATGGGAAACAACGGCGCCGCTGTTCCCCAGGTTGGCGCTTACGGAGTAGCGCCCGCCCCCCGAATAGCGTTCCGGCGCGCCTTCGTCAAACGAAAGGGCCAGATCGGGATCGCCAGGCGGCGTCTGCCGGGCGCTGTCCAGGACCAGGACCGGCCAGGGCCGGACCGAGGCCAGCTCGGTAACCCCGGAACGGTACTCCGCAGCCCTCCAACTGTTTTCGGCCCCGATGGAGATGACCTGTTCTTCCGCCGGGAAGAGGCCGGGCGGGGTACCGAAAGCAAAAAAAAGGAGGTATGATAGGGTTATGCCCAGGCTCCGTCGGGTTCCGGGCTTAACCACCGGCATGGATGGTTTCATCTGTTTGGTTTTATATCGGCATAAATGAGCGAAAGGTTCTTCCCCGATTCTTCCGGAAAAACAGCCCCCCACCTTGAAGCCCTTAGGGCCATGGCCCGCGAGGCCCCGCGGGAACCGGGGGTCTACATCATGCGGGACGGGGAAGGGGCCATCATCTACGTGGGGAAGGCCCGAATTCTACGGAACCGGCTGGGCTCTTACTTTGCCGGGGAAAAGGATATCAAAACCAGCACCCTGCTCCGCCACGCCCGGTCTGTCGAAACCATTATCGTGGCCAGCGAATACGAAGCCCTGCTGCTGGAAAACACGCTGATCAAGCAACATTCCCCGAAGTACAACATCAATCTAAAGGACGGCAAAACCTACCCCGTGGTACGGATCACCCGCGAGGAATTCCCCAGGGTGTTCAGAACCCGCCACATTGTGGAGGACGGGAGCCGCTACTACGGCCCCTTCCCCCAGGTGCAGACCGTGGACATGGTGCTGGGCCTGGTGGAAAAGCTGTTCCCCCTGCGGAAATGCCGGACCATGAAGAAGCGGGACAAGCCCTGCATGTACTACCACATCGGCCGCTGCGCGGCCCCCTGCTGCGGCAAGATCGGGGCGGAGGAATACGGGACCCATGTGGGCCGCGTGGAGCGGCTTCTGGCAGACAGCGCGGAAAGCGGCGGCGGCGCATGCCGGGCGCTGATCGAAGACCTGGGCACGGAGATGCGGGCGGCGGCGGCGGCCCGGAAATTCGAGCGGGCCGCCCAGTTGCGGAACGCGATCCGGGCCATCGAGGATCTTTCCGCAGGGAATTCGGTGGTGGACTTCGACCCCGAAGGCCGGGACTACATCGCCTGGGCCAGCGAGGGGGTCCTGGCCACGTTCACGGTCCTCTCCATGCGGGGGGGCCGGATGACCGGCCGCGAACTCTACCGGACCCGCTCCGCCGCAGAGGGGGGGGAATCCCTGGAAACCTTTATCGCCTCCTACTACGATCCGGGCCGGCCCCCGCCTCCGGCTATTTACGTTCAGCCGGAGGATCCCCCCGATCAGGCCGGGGGGGCCGGCGCGACCGGCGCTGCAGAGGCGGCCGGTACGGTCGAAACGGCCGGCATTGCCGAGGCCGGGGGGCCGGGGGGGGTCCTCGACAGGTGGTTTCGCGAACAGTTCCACTACGGGGTAACGATCTGCGTTCCCGCCGAAAAGCGCCACACCGCGGTTCTGGCCCTGGCCCGCCAAAACGCGCTGGAGGATCTGCGGAAGCGGCTCAAGGAGCGGGGCGCGGGGCCGGCCCTGGACGAGCTGGTCCGGGCTCTGTCGCTGCGCCGCCGCCCCGAGCGGATCGAAGGTTTCGACATTGCCCAGTTGGACGGCAAGCACCCGGTGGCCTCCCTTATCTCGTTCAAAAACGGGCTGCCCGACAAGAAAAACTACCGCTACTTCAAACTGCGCCGCGTGATAGGCGTGGTGGACGATTTTGCCGCCATGCGGGAGGCCGTGTCCCGCCGCTATTCCCGGATTATCAGGGAGGGCGGGGAACTGCCGGATCTGGTGCTTATCGACGGGGGTATCGGCCAGGTGAACGCCGCCAAGGGGGTGCTGGACGAACTGGGGATGGACAGCGATATTGTTGGCCTTGCCAAACGGGACGAGGAACTCTGGCTTCCCCGCGCGCGGGAACCTGTGCGGCTCTCCCGGGATTCCGAGGCCCTTAAGGTCCTGCAGTTCGTCCGGGACGAAACCCACCGCTTCGCCACGGGGCTGAACCAGCGGCTCCGTTCGGGCGACCTGTCCTTCCCGGCGCTGGAATCGGTGGAGGGCATCGGGCCCCAGCGGGCGGCGCGGATCATGAAGGTGTTTGAAAGCATCGCCAACATAGCCGCCGCTGAACCACAGGACATTGCCGAGCGCTGCCGTATCGGCGAGGCCGCCGCCCGTGCGGTACGGGCCGCCGCAGGCCTGGCCCTGGAGGATTCCGCCGCCGCGAAGGCCCGGCTGGCGTCGGGCCGCAGGCGTTCCTCCCGCCACAGCGTCCGTACCACGGATCTGGCCGCAGAAGCCCTGTCCGAAGACCCGCTGTCCCGGGCAGGCGAGGCCGCCGAAGCGGAGGAACCCTACGGCGGGACGGCGGACCACGCAGCGCCATAGCGTCCTGGCAGCGGTTTGCCGCCGGACAAAGCCGGCACAGCGTCCGCATCACCCAATCTGGGACAGAATTGCCGGGTCCTTGATCGTTTGATCCT
>JAISMQ010000054.1 GCA_031276685.1 Treponema sp.
ACGCGAAGATCACCTGCGTGTGGGACGAGGACACCGGGCGCGGCGCGGCCTGGGCCAGGGACCTGGGGGTCGATTTTGAGCCGGACCTTGGCAAGGCCCTGGCCCGTTCCGACGTGGACGGCGTGGTGGTCAACACGGCCACCAGCGAGCATTGCAAAGTCATGGTGGCGGCGGCGAACGCGAAGAAGCATATCTTTACCGAGAAAGCCCTGGCCCCCACGGTAAAGGAATGTAAGATCATCGCGGAGGCGATTGCCAAAAACGCGGTCAAGTTCTGCATATCCCACCCCCACCTGACCACCGCCATCGCCCAGTACTGCAAGCAGGCCGTTACCGGCGGGATCCTGGGGAAGGTCAACTACATGCGGATGCGGACCGCCCATAACGGTTCCCTGGCGGGCTGGCTGCCCTCCTACTGGTACGATGTGGAAAAAGCCGGGGGCGGCGCGATGATGGACCTGGGCTGCCACCCCATGTACACCGCGGCCTACCTTCTGGGCAAACCCAAACGGATCGCCTCGATTTTCAACACTACCTACTGCCCTCCCCCGGCGGACGATCACGCCGTGTCGGTGGCGGAGTTTGAAAACAACGCGATTGCGGTTCTGGAAACCGGGTTCGTGTCCCCCTACGGGGCCAACTGTTTTGAACTGCTGGGTACCGAAGGGGCGGTGGTGCAGGTGGGGGACCAGATCAAGGTGCGGTCCAGCAAGTTCAAGGACGGCTGGTTTATCCCCGACCGCCTGCCCGATCCGCTGCCCATGGCGATGCGGATGTGGTTTGACGGCATCATCGACGGCAAGCCGATCCCCTTTGACACGGACCGGGGCATCGCCCTGACCGAGCTGCTGGAAAACGCCTACGTTTCCCACAAAGAACAGCGTATTGTAACGATTTAGCACAACAGGCGCGGCAAACCGGCACGGGCGCTGAAAACAGCCGGGCCGGTTTACACCGGAAGCTTCCGGTTCCACCACAGGGAATTTGAAAGAACCCGGCAGGCCCCGTTGGCGGTGCTGTATTCGCCGCCAGTCCCGGCGCTGATAATCACGGCGCGGCCCGCCTGGCGCATGCGGTGCGCCTCTATGCTGGCCGTTATTTTTTCCAAAAAAGACGGGCTGTTCCGCATAAGGCCGCCGCAGAGTACCAGCCGGTCGGGGTCCAGGACGTTGATAGCCATCGAAAGCCCGATGCCGATATACTCCGCCGCTTTGTTCACGATGCGGGCGGCCTCCCGGTCGCCCATATCGGAGGCCCGGAACACCAGCGCCGCGTCTACCTTCCCCGGATCCCCGCCCGCCAGATCCCCCAGTACCGAAGGCCGCCGGGATTCCAGGATCGCCTTCCCCTGGGCGGCGATAGCCGCGCCGGAGGCCACGGCTTCCAGGCAGCCCCGGTTGCCGCAGTGGCAGATCGGGCCCTGGGACGCAGCCGTAATATGCCCAATCTCGCCGCTGGTCCCGCTGGCGCCGGTGTACAGGTCTTCCCCGATCACCAGGGCGGCGCCTATGCCGTAGCCAAGGTTCACGGCAAAGGTGGTATGCGACGTTTCGCCCCCCATCAGAAAAACTTCGTTCAGCGCCAGGGCGCGGTTGGCGTTTTCCACTATCACGGGGAAGGGGATTTTTGCCGCAAGCCATTCCTGCAGGGGGATGTTGTTCCAGCCGAAATCCGGGGAAAAGAGGACGGCGCCCGTTTCCTTTTCAATAAGCCCCGGCATGGCTATCCCGGCCCCCAGGATCCGGTCGTTTTCCGTTTTAAGCTGCGCGGCTATTTTTAGGATGATGGCGGCGATCCGGTCAACGAACTTCCGCTCCGGGACCGGGTTGTCCGTCGGTTCCCGCAGACAGGCTACCTGCCGGGACACCGCGTCAACCGCCGCCGCCCGGATCATCGTCCGCCCGATATCCAGGCCGATATAAAAAAACCGCTCCGGCACAATTTCGAGCATCTCCGGCGGTTTGCCGCCCGAAGACACCCCCTTCCCGATGGAACGGATAAAACCGCTTTTGAGCAGGCCTTCGGTTATGAACATGACGGTAGGGATACTCAGGCCGGCGCGCTTCGCGATAGCCGCGCGGTTTATGGGGCCTTCCCGCATCAGGCAGCGGATCACGTTGTACTTGTTGATCTGCGCGATCTGGATCCTGTCCATCTTACGGAGCTGCTGCATCCCCGCCTCCCGTGTAAGCGCCCCGCCCTATCGGCGCTTAGTAGGAACCCACGCGCTTGACGGCTTCGACGATCTGCCGGTAGCAGTCCAGCGAAACGGTGTTGGGTATGGAGTGATCCGATGAAAAGATATAGCCCCCGTTTTCCTTTACGATGGGGACGATCTCCTCAATGTACGGAATGACCCGTCCGGGCTTGTCCATCAGCAGGGCGTCCGTGCCGCCGTGGAACACCAGCCTGTCCCCGTAATCGCGCTTAAGGGCTTTAATGTCCATGCCCGCCTTTATTTCGATAGGGTTAAGCGCGTCAAGGCCTATCTCCACAAGCTGGGGGACCCTGGTCATAACATCGCCGCAGGAGTGCAGGTGGGCTTTGATACCGTGGTTGTGGGCCCAGTCGATTGCCCGCTTGTGAACGGGCTGGAGCAGATCGGCGTACAGTTCGTTTGAAAAGAAGGTGCGGTTTTTATACCCCATGTCATCGGGCCAACAGATGCTGTCAAAGCGGTAGCCTTCGTCCCACACCATATCGAAAAGGGCGATGTTGCAGTCCAGGTAGGTGTTGACCATGTCGCTGAACCATTCGGGTTCCTCCAGCATGGCGATAAGAACGGTTTCGGTCCCCACCATCCACGAGTGGAGCACGTCAAAGCCGAACCAGAAGTCCGCCTGAATCCACAGACCTTCGGCCTGCCAGCGGGGATAGTTTTTCTTGAGGTAGTCCCAGTTAACGCGGTCCCGGGAAACGGTCATCCGCGCCTTGGCTTCTTCCCACTTTTCCGGGGTGTTCACCTTGTAGTCCAGAAATTCCGGGGTTGAATCGGGAACCTTGAAATTTTTTAACGTAATGCCATAGCCGGTCGTGCTTATCACGTAGTCCGCCGTTTCTTCCAGCACCTTTGTTTCATACCGGGGGCTGATGTCCACACCGATACTTGCGATCTTGTCCACGCCGAAAAAATCCCGCCAGTCGGCGTCGGCGGGCATGCCCTCTTTCTTCCAGCGGGCCAGGGTCCCGGCCCAGGGGCTGTCGGTAATTGGCACCCGGTCGGCTTCCTGGTGCTTGAACATACGGCCTATCCGCTCTTTCGATGTCATGGCTCCTCCAATAAAGCTAGTCTGTGACAAATCGTTGACAGGATCCTACGCGGAAGATTCCTGCGTGACAAGCTCCCGCGTAACAGACCGCCGCGGACAGGAGCTAACGCTGGGTGCTGCGGACCTGGCTTCCCGCAAAACCGTCGATGGCCTGGACCAGGGTCAGCCAGTAGTTGGCCTCGTTCTCCGACGTGTAGGGGCCGATCCGTACCCGGTACCAGATCCGGCCGTCCACTTCCCGGTTGTCGATTACCGAACTTAAACCCTTGGAAGCCAAATTTTCCTTGGCGCCTTCGGCCCGGACCAGGGCGGAAAAAGCGCCTGTCTGGATCCAGTAATCCTGCGGGGGGGTGTTTTCGACCCGGACGGTGGAAACCGTGGTACTCCTGGCTGCGGGACTTGCCGCGGTTGGCGCGGCCGGCTTGGCCGCCGTTGACTTACTTGCCGCACTTGTCACTGCCGGCCTGGCCGCCGTTGATGTAGCTGCCGCCGGCGCTGTTGATGTACGTGCCGCCGGCGCAGTCGTGGTTGGCGCGGCCGGTGTAGTCGTTGCCGGTGTAGTCGTTGCCGGCGTAGTCGTTGTTGGCGTAGTCGTTGTTGGCGCGGCCGGCTTGGCCGCCGAGGCCGGAGTACCGGAAGCCCGCTGCTGGACGGGCCGCGCAGGTGAAGCCGTGGTACCTGGCGTCGTCCTGCCGGCGGGCGCGGGAACCCCCGGGGCGGAAGGCGTGGGCACGCTAATCACCACATTGGACGTATCCGCGTCCGCCGGGGTTTCGCTGCTGATATAGAAGTTGTTCTCCTGAACCGCCGAGCCCCCCTGGCTGGAGGCCGTGGAAGCCGGGGAGACGGCGCCGGGGCTTTCCACGCTTAGGGACGGAACGCCGGAGGGCGGGACTATAAGCCCCTGTATCTCGCCGGGGTTTCGGATCATATCGGCGGCATCGGCGGAAGCCGGGCCCCGGGCCTGAGAGCTGGAAACGGCCGGCTGCGCGGCGGCCTCCGGAAACGCGGCCCGGGCGGGCAGCATCGAAGCCCCGCCGCTGGGGGTAAATATCAAAATGGCGGCGCTTAATACGATGACCAGGAATACCCCGACCGAAACCGCCACCAGCAGAAGTTTTCTCTTTTCCATCAACGGATCCCCTCTATTGCC
>JAISMQ010000106.1 GCA_031276685.1 Treponema sp.
GAACAGAATTCCGGCGGATTAACGGCGCTGCACACCCGGACGCTTTTTGCCCGGCTCCTTGAGGAGATTCTGCTCTCCGCCCAGCGCCGCAGCCAGGATGACGAGGGAACCATCGCCGATGACGCGGTGGCCTTTCTGGACAGGCACTATGCGGAAAATGTGAACATCAGCCAATTGGCGGATATCTATGGCATGGATGTAAAACATTTCAGCTATCTTTTCAGCAAACATACCGGCCTGTCGGCCTTGAGGTATCTTACCGCCCTGCGGATACGCCACGCCAAGGACCTCATCAGGACAGGGGTTTATACGGTGGCACAGGTCGCCGAAAGTGTCGGATTTAATGACAGTTACTATTTCAGCCGTTTGTTCAAAAAACACACCGGTGTTTCCCCCAGGAAATACATGACCGGGAGATAAAACTCGCGGGGGCGCTGGAAAAAATCCATCTTGATTTGGGAAAATGTCTATTCGTGGGGGGCTGATAGTTAGGTACTATACCTTCATCGGTAAATATCCCGGAAGGGTTCTTATTTATCCTAAAATGTTAGAGTATCCAAACTAAAGGAAGGACGGATATGAAAAACCTTATTTTGCCTCTTGGCCTCATTTTTGCCGCCGGAATTTTCGGCGCCTGTACCGGAAAGTCTGCGGAGAATAGCACCGCGCCGGAAAGCCTTAGCCGGGAGGCCTCCGAACCCGCCGTCTGGCCCCGGACTTACCGGGACGCGGCGGGGAACGATGTAACTCTGGAAAAGCCGCCGGAACGGGTGGCCCTTTTGTTTTTTCATCACTATGAAGTGGTATTGGCCCTGGGGACCAGCCTGGCCGCCGCTACCGATGTAGAGGTCTTTGAGGGCTGGGGTTCCCTGCGGCCCTATGCGGAGGAACGGGACCTGATCGATTTGGGGGGTACCCGGTCCCCCAATCTTGAAAAGATCATGGAAACTGAGCCGGATTTGATCATCTATTCCGCAAGCGTTCACGAAAAAATCGGGGAGAGTCTGCAAAAAATAGCCCCCGCCGTGGCGGTAGGGGGAGGTCCGGCCAGTGCGGATCCTCTCTGGGGAACCTGGCAGGGGACCCTGCGGGAGTACGGGAAGATACTGGGCCGGGAGCGGAAGGCGGAGGAGGAGATCCTCCGGCTGGAAGGGCTGGTAAGGGATGCAAGGGAAAAACTGGCCCCCCTGGGGGATAAGACCCTTGTCTTTATCCGCCCCCAGGAAAAGCTTATCTACCGGTGGATGCCCGACTATGCCTTTAGTTCCCAGGGCGGCCTGGGCCTGAAAAGCCCGGCGGAAAAATCGGACCAGTCTTCCCAGGGGAACCAGGCGGGATCCCAGCTTTCCCTGGAGAGCCTGGCGGAGATGAATCCGGACTATATTGTCCTTTACGATGATGTTCTGGATACCAAAGACGAGGATATGCTGGACACGCTGAACCGGGAAAGCTCCGTCTGGCGGTCCCTGGACGCGGTAAAGGCTGGCCGTGTTTTTTTCGTTGACCGTTCTACCTTTTCCGGCGGGCCTCTGGGGATGGAACTGGGCATCAACACCTTGCTGGAGAACATTACCCCCTCCGGCACGGAGCTTTCCGCCGCCTGGCCCCGGACCTACCGGGACGCGGCGGGGAGGGACGTTACCCTTGAAAAATTCCCCCAAAAGATCGTGGTGGATTACCTGCCCTACTGGGAATACCTTATGGCGCTGAATATTGTCCCCGCCGGAGCCAGTTCGGCGGATCATTACCGGCAGACCTGGGACGCCTTTGAGGGTTACGATGTTTCGGCGGTGGCCGACATGGGGGGTAACGAGTTGAGCCTTGAAAGGCTGGTTGCCCTTTCGCCGGATCTTATTTTTATCGCCCGGCCCAGCGGGGTTGAAAACCTTGAAAAAATTGCCCCCCTCATCGTCATGGACGGCCAGTTGCGGCAGGATTGGCGCTACGGCCTGCGGGAATTCGGGAAGATCCTGGGCAGGGAACGGGAGGCGGAGGCAAAGATTGGGGAAGTCAATGCGCGCCTTGGGGCGGACAAGGCCCGGCTGGGCGCCGTGCTGGAGGGTAAAACGGTTTTAATGCTCTCCGTTATGGGCAAGGGCCGGTATTTCAGCGCCCGGCGGACGGATTTCTATGATCCTGAGACGGGGCTCGGATTCACCCCGCCTCCGGGATACCCGGAGTTTGGCGCGGGGTATCAGCAGTTATCCCTGGAGGCGATTGGGGAAATGGACCCGGACATAGTTTTTCTGGCGGTGTTTGATGAAGATACTTCCAGCGCGGATGAACTGCGGAACAACCCGGTCTGGAAGAACATCCGGGCGGCCAGGGACGGGAAAGTTTTTATTATTGACGGCGCGGCCCATGCGACGAGTATTATCGCCACCGAGTACACGATCAAACGGATGGTGGGTTTTCTGCTGGGCGAATAATGGCACATCACAAAACAAATTTTCTTCTGCGGCGGCCCTGGCTTTTCGCCGTGCCATGCCTGGGGATACTGATCCTTGCCATGGTTTTTTCCGTTGCCAGGGGCGCTGCGGAAATTCCCCCGGCCGTTTTGTGGGACGCCCTCTTTCACTTTGATCCCGGGCAGACCCGGCATCTCATTGTGAGGGATCTGAGGCTGCCCCGGGTTATCGCCAGCGCCCTGGTGGGGGCTTCCCTGGCGGTGGCCGGCGCGGTTATGCAGGGCATTACCCGGAATCCCATGGCCGATTCGGGGCTTATGGGGCTGAATGCCGGGGCGGGATTCGCCCTTTCCCTCTGTTTCGCCTTTTTCCCCGGCCTGTCCTACCGGCGGATTATCCTCTTTTCCTTTTTGGGGGCGGCCCTGGGGGCGGCTCTGGTAAACGGCATCGCCTCCCTGCGCCGGGACGGAATTACCCCCATGCGGATGGTACTGGCGGGGGCGGCGGTCAGCGCCCTTCTGGCGGCCCTGAGCCAGGGTATCGCCCTCTATTTCGACGTGGCCCAAAACATTATGTTCTGGACCGCCGGCGGGGTGGCCGGTTCCGACTGGAACCAGGTCCGGATTTTACTGCCCTGGATAGGGGGCGGTCTCTTGGGGGCCGCCGCCCTTTCCCGGTCCGTGTCCCTGTTAAGCCTGGGGGAAGAGGTTGCCCGGGGCCTGGGGGTCCGGACCGGGATGGTGAACGCCCTGGGCTCGCTCTTTGTTTTGATCCTCGCGGGCGCTTCGGTTTCGGTGGTTGGGGCGGTGAGTTTTGTGGGGCTGGTTATTCCCCACATAACCCGGTTTCTGGCCGGGGCGGATTACCGCCGGATTATCCCCTTTTCCGCAGTACTGGGGGCCCTGCTGATGGTGCTGGCGGACCTGGGGGCCCGGACCCTGAACCCGCCCTTTGAAACGCCGGTGGGGGCCATTATCGCCCTTATCGGGGTTCCCTTTTTCCTGTACCTGGCCCGCAGGCAGAAGAGGGGGCTCTGATGACCGGGTATGTACAGAAAGCCGAAGCCTATAAACGAAGAATCGCGGCCCGGAACATCACGGTATTTTTTACGTTCCTCCTCCTGCTGTTCCTGTCTTTTATGGTGAGCATGAACACGGGGTACACAAAAATCTCCCCTCAGGATACGCTGCGGATTCTTTTTGGCGGCGGTACGGATAAGGAAAACCTGATCCTCTTTGAGTTCCGGCTGCCCCGGATCGTGATCTCCCTCCTGGTGGGGGCGGGGCTGGCCCTTTCGGGCTGCGTAATCCAGGGGATCGCCAAAAACGCCCTGGCGGATCCGGGTCTGCTCGGCATAAACGCCGGGGCGGGCTTGATGGTGATACTTTTTGTGCTGTTTTTCGGTTCCCGCTCGTTCCTGGCCGTGTTCAGCCTTCCCTTCCTGGCGCTGGCAGGGGCCGGGGCGGCGGCGGGCCTGGTATACGCCCTGTCCCGTAAAAAAGGGGAGGGGACCGCTCCCATGCGGCTCATCCTGACGGGTATCGCGGTACAGGCGGGAATTTCCGCCCTGACCACCGTACTGGTGGTCAAACTGGACGACAGCCAGTTTGGTTTTGTCGCCACCTGGCAGGCCGGCAGCATTTGGGGGGCCAACTGGCGTTTTGTTCTGGCCCTGCTGCCCTGGCTTGCGCTGGTCGTCCCCTATGTGCTGTTCAAAGCCAGGGTCCTGGACGTTCTGAACCTGGGGGATGAAACCGCCTGCGGTTTGGGGGCTTCCACGGAAAAGGAACGCCGGAGCCTGCTTGCCGCCGCGGTGGCCCTGGCCGCATCCTGCGTGGCGGTCAGCGGGAGCATCAGTTTTGCGGGCCTTATCGCGCCCCATCTGGCGCGGCGCCTGGTGGGGCCCCGGCATCGTATCCTGCTGCCGGTCTGCGCCCTGGCCGGGGCGGTCCTGGTTTCCGCGGCGGACACCCTGGCCCGGGTTATCGTCCAGCCTGAGGAGATCCCCACGGGTATCATGGTGGCCATTATCGGCGCCCCCTATTTTCTCTACCTCCTTGCCGGGCACAGGTACTAAAAGGAGTGTTCCATGGAAAGTATTCCAGACAGTGTTCCGGACAGCATTACCACGGAGAATCTGGCCCTTGCCTATGAGGAAAACCTGGTCATTAAGCATCTGGATATGCGAATCCCCCGGGGCAAAATTACCGCCATCATCGGTCCCAACGGCTGCGGCAAATCAACGGCATTGAAGGCCCTGGGGCGTATCCTGAAACCCAGGGGGGGCATGATATACCTAAACGGTTATGACATACACCGGCTTTCCACCAGGGAGGTGGCGCAAAAAATGGCAATCCTGCCCCAGTCGCCCCAGGCCCCGGCGGGGCTTACCGTGGGAGAACTGGTGTCCTACGGGCGTTTCCCCCACCAGCGCGGCTTTGGCGCTCTGAAGCCGGAAGAAAAAAAGATCGTCGCCTGGGCCCTGGAGGTTACGAAGCTCGGCGAGTACGAAACCGTCGCGGTGGACAATCTGTCCGGGGGACAGCGCCAGCGGGTCTGGATCGCCATGGCCCTGGCGCAGCAGACCGATCTTATCCTGCTGGACGAACCCACCACCTACCTGGATCTGTCGTACCAACTGGAAATTCTGGAACTGCTCCACCACCTGAACCGGGAACAGGGCCGTACTATCCTTATGGTGCTGCACGATTTGAACCTGGCGACCCGTTTTGCCGATTACATGATCGCCCTGCGGGACGGGGATATTATCCGCCACGGCCCGCCCGAGGAGGTGATGACGGCGGAGGTGCTGCGGGAAACTTTCCATATCGAAGCGGAGGTGATTAGGGAACCCCATACCAAGCGCCCGGTGTGCCTTTCCTACAACCTGATCAAGGACCGGGAAAACCATCCCCTTTCCCCGGACCGGGGGGAAGCGCCGTGAAGGAACTGGAACACCTGAAGCGGCTCTCTGCGGTAAGATCCAACGCGGGGCTGCGGTTCCTGAGCCCCGCCGCCTGTCCCGGAAGCCACTGCCCCATGCATACCGCGCTGGTAACGGCCCGGAGCATCCGGGGCCTGTCGTCCCTGGTGGTGGGTATGCCGGAATGTGCTACCTACAGCCGTTTTGTTATCCCCGGGCCGGAGGGGAAGCAGGGGGAACTGCACTGGATGTACGTGCTGGATGCCGATGAGGTGATATTCGGCTGCCGGGCCGGGCTGGTTGAAGCCCTCCGGAAGACAGCCGCCGCCGGGGCCCGCTATCTTATGATAATCGCCACCTGCGTCCCCGAATTGATTGGCGAGGATATGGACGGGATCCTGCGGGAGGCGGGGGAGATCCCGGCCCGGCTGGCCTTTGTGTTTATGGGGCATTTTACGTGTAACAGTTATCCCCAGGGGTATTGGAAAACCTTTGCCGCCCTGGGCAGCTTCATGGAAGCGAAAAAAAGGGAAGCCCGGCGGGTTAATGTGCTGGGACCAGGCCCTGGGGAAAAACAGGCCATGCCGGGCTTGCTCTGTCTTTTAGAACGGCAGGGTTTTCGCCTGCGTTTTCTCGGCCAGGGGTCTTCCCTGGAGGATTTTCTTGAAGCCCCCGATGCCGTGCTGAACCTGGTGCTGTCGCCCCTGACCGGGCCGCTGGCCCTCACGATGGAGGATCGCTTCGGCATCCCCTGGGTCGGGCTGCACGATGTGTACGGTATAGCCGCCATTGACCGGGCCTATGATGCCATTGCCGAAAAACTGGAAAGCGCCTGGGGGGACGCCTTCCGGGAGGAACGGCAAAAAGCCTGCGCCTGGCAGGAACGCCTGGCCGGCAGGCTAAAGGGGCTCGGGGCGGTGTTTGCCCCCATGGGTACGCTTATGCCGCTTCCCCTGGCGGTTTACCTTGCCGGGCTTGGCCTCCGTCCCTTGCTGCTGCATATCGAGGAATTTTACCCCGCCGATACGGGCTACGCGCAGGAACTCCAGGCCCTGGGCTTTGATCCGCCGGTCTGCCACATGGCCAACTACCGGCGGGACATGGCCCTGGTGGAAGGCATGTCTCCGGCTCTCTGCCTTGGGCAACTGCCCGGGCTGCCGCCCAGACAAGCGCCCGGGAAAGGGAAGATCCCCTCCGTTCCGGGGATACAGACTTTGTCCGCCCAATTCGGTTATGAACGGATCTGCCGCCTGGGGGAAATGGTGCTGAAGGTACCGCCTCCGGCCCGCCGGCCGGATCAGGGGGAGTAAGCGTGGGCTTACACCGTTTCAGGCCGCCCCCATCGGGGCGCATGGGCACCCTGTGGACCCTGGGTTCCATTCGCGGCGCCGTCCTGCTGGAATTCGGGTGCATGGGGCACATGCTTTACAGCCGGGCCGCGTTAAGCCGGGCGGGGCTTACGGATGCCTGCACATTGTACTCCACCCATATTAACGAAATGGATATAACCTTCGGCGATACGGAACGGCTGCGCCGCGCCGTTGCCGACCTGGTCCAGTACGAAAGGCCCCGCGTTGTATTTCTTACCCCTTCGTCGGTTCCCGAAGTTATCGGCACGGATCTGCCCGCCCTGTGCCGGGAATTGCAGCGGGAATACCCGGATACCAGGCTGCTTCCCTTTGGCTGCGGGGGCTTCGAGGCCGGTTTTTACCAGGGGGTCCGGGAAACCCTTTTGCAGCTCGTAAAAAACCTGGTCCGTGACGGGGGGATCGCGGAAACTCCGGCCTTTAACCTCATCGGTTCCTGCGCCGATCTGTTCCGCTTCCGCGCCGATGCGGATGAACTCATCAGGATTATGGACGGCGCCTTTGGCATGAAGCCGCTGTGCGTACTGACTTCGGACACTACCCTGGAGCAGATTGGGCGGATGGGCGGCGCAGGGGTAAATCTTGTTATCCGGCGGGAAGGGGAAGCCGCCGCACAACACCTGCGGGAGCGGTTCGGGACCCCCTATGTGTGTGAACGCCCCTACGGAGCCACGGCCACCGTCCGGTGGATCCGGAGGATTGGGGAACTTACCGGGGCCGCGCCGGACGAAGATTTTATCGCGGCCCAGGTCCGGGAGGCGGAAGCCCTGTCTTCCCAGTGCGGGGCAACCCTGTCCTACCTGGTCCGGGAACAACCGGATGCGTTAAAACTCTCCCTGGGGGGGCATGCGGATGTGGTCCGGGGCCTTATGGCATTTGGCTGCGGGGAACTGCCGTTCCCCCGGGGGCTCTGCTGGTGCGACGATCCCGAAATGGCCGGCCCGGACCTTCCGTA